>JANPEU010000142.1:0-2733 GCA_031423175.1 Bacteroidota bacterium | reverse complement strand
AATTAATCTTATTTTTTTATCTTCCTTAATACTTGTATCCGATTTGTTTCGAACTTTCATTTCAAGATTATTATCCACTTGAAAACTAATACCGCCCGTTTGGCCCTCACCATAAAATCCCATCAGGCTTCCTTGAAACTCAGAGAAACGGTATTTGTAACCCGATGTATCAACCTGCACATCGTAATAATGGCTTCTTGACAAATCTGGTTTGTAATTGATTCCCATTGAAGGTCGGATGGTATGGCGCAAGGCAGACATTTTCCCTTTCTTAAAAGTTTTTGTTCCGAAAATTGCGGTGCTGAATGAAAGACTGAATGAAGCAGAGTGATCTAGAAAAAATCCTTTTGTAATTGCTGTATCAACTTTCTTCAAAGATGGATTCCATGTTCTTCTGAATTTTTGTGCTATCCAGATATTTTCATAAGAAATACTTGGGGATACCAGAATGGCACCGCCTAAGATAGGTGGCAGTGACAGTGAAATTGGAAAACTATGCCTCCCACCCCATTGTAATGTATCTATCAATTTACTAAAATTAACTGCCGTATCGTAAAATGAAAACTGGTTTAAAAAATTGCCAGCATATCCAACTCCTAATTTTTCATACCATTTGGGTGTACCAATTAATTCTTTTTTCTGAAAAGGATAAATGGTATTTAAAGTAAAACTTGCGTTGGGTAAACTTACATTATACAATCTTGTTTGATTATTTTGATTGTGATTTGCAGTAAGGGATAACTGATAAGGTTTACCTGCCCATGTTTTTGCATAACTTATTGAAGAGCCTAATTGATTTTGAAAATTCAATCGTGGTTCATTGGTCACAAATCTGTTAAATTTTGATGAGCCTGCATTTACATTTGCACTAAAATTTGTTCCGGGTCTTGCACGGCTATCAACTGAATGACTCCAGGTTAACCGAAAGTTTCGTGAGTTGGTATAATCAGGATCTCCTTTAAAATTTTGTTTGGTGCTTTGCACAGTAAAATTAAGATTGCCACTGTATCGGTATCTTTTTCTATAGGTAGGGCTTATGTTAGCCGACCAACCGCCATACGAATAAATATTACCATAAACTTTTACATCCCATAAATCACTTATCACTTTATAAAAACCAATTCCTTCAAAACCCAAACCGGCTTGTTCGTTAGTTGCAAACTGCACAGGAAGTAATCCTGACTTTCGTCCTTGTTTCAATGGAAAAAAACCAAAGGGCAAATAAATTGGAACAGCCACACCTTCAAACTCCGGATGAGTTGGACCTGATATAGCAATCTTTTCATTTATAACCTTCATTTTATTGGTACGAAAAGCAAAATGTGGATAGTCACTGATATTGCAGGTCGTAAATTGCCCGCGACTTATAAAGGTGGTGGTAGCATTAATTTTTTTTGATTTTTCGGCAAGCACTACAAGTTCTCCATATATAGTTGCAGTGTTTTTTGAAAATCCTTTCTGGTTTTTGAAATTAAATTTTATGGTGTCGCTGGAAAAATCGTTGTCACTACTTTTAAAATGTGCTTGCTCTAAAATGTCACCTGCACTATCAACCGAATTAAAAGCGGTAACTATATTCGTTTTTTGATCCATTTCCACTTTTGGTGCGGTAAGTACGATATCCGTATAATCAATTTTTGTTTTTCCATAAAGTGTTATTTTATTACTCTTAATTAAAACAACTGCGGAATCTTCCGCTTCATATTTTAAGGGAGCTTCTAAACTGTCTTTTGAAAACTTTAATGAAAAAGTATCGGTTCTTTCTCTAATTGTTGTATCAAACCTGGGTGATGAAACCGTATCAGTGATTTTATTTTTTGAAATAACAGGCGTATCACTTTTAATAATTCCGGTAGTATCAATTTTTTGTTTTGATTTATTTTCCAAACCCCTTTTGAATTTAGGAGGTACAGTATCGATTGGTGATGTTAAAGAGTTGTAAAAAAATGAATCGCTTACAACATGCAACGAAGTTTTCCACGTTTGTGAATAAAATATCGAAGCAGTCAGTAAGCCAGTTATGAGATAAATTGAACTAAATTTGTAGAAATTCATACTGTATCTGACAAAAATAACTATTCTGAGCCTAAACGATTTGTGAAGATTGTATTATTTAGAAAAAATTCAAACACTATGATGAAACGAACCATCGTCATTTCAATTTTATTTGCAACGGTAACAGTTCTTACATCTTTCATAAAAAAACCATCAGAGGTAATTCAAAATAGAAAAATTGGATTAAAAACAATTGTCATCGATCCGGGTCATGGCGGTTTCGATAATGGTGCAAGAGGTCTTTTTTCAAGTGAAGATGCTGTAAGTCTTGAAGTGTCTTTAAAATTAGGTACTGCCATCCAAAAAGAATTTCCTGAAATAAAAATTGTTTTCACACGTACTACAGATATTATGGCGGGAAATAAACCGACTAAAGATCTTGGATTGAGATACCGGGCAGATTTAGCAAATCAATCGGGTGGTGATTTATTTATAGCAATCCATTGCAACGCAGCGGGTAGAGCACCCGGTGGATGGAATGCAAAAAGAGTAAGCCATTACGTAAATAAAACTAAGAAAGTAAAAGTGAAAAAGAAATGGGTTACCCGAACCGTAAAAGTTCCGGTATATGAAACCTACTGGCAAGAAAATCTCGTAAAAGGAACGGAAACATATATTTGGGCTGTTGGTAAAAATGATGAGAAGATAAATTCAATGTCGAAAAATCCTGATGAAGAA
>JANPEU010000141.1:0-2368 GCA_031423175.1 Bacteroidota bacterium | reverse complement strand
TGAGTACACAATTTACAAGCAAGCCTAAGGATGAGAAAAAAGATTCTGAAAAGAAAAAACGTGAAAAAGAATTAATGAATGATCCTGCATTGGCCGGAGATTTAAATCAATTATTGGATTACAAAAAACAAAACCCAACTGAATTTGTAGATTTTAATATCCCCTGGCAAGTAAGCCTGAGTGCTTCGGTTAATATTTCAGAACAACCCAAGCCTGATTATAGTGGTTTTGAAAATGTAATTAATAGCAGCGTAAATTTTAATGGTGATTTTAGTTTAACTCCGAAGTGGAAAATAACTGCAGGCGGTTATTATGATATTAAAACTACCAGCATTCAAAGTCTTCAATTAGGCATATCAAGAGAAATGCATTGCTGGCAATTGAATATAAGTGTAGCCCCCGTTGGATTGTATCGCTATTTTAGTTTTACATTAAGCCCTAAAGGTTCCATCCTTCAGGATTTGAAGATTAACAGGACGAGGACTTTCTCCAATTTTTAACACCTGAGTCCATAGGAGTAACTTCAACTCTTAAAATTTAATTATATTTCAATTTATTTAATTGCTTTTAGGAAGGTAAAAGCAACCTGGAATTTCACTTAGATTAAATCCTTATTATTGATAAAATAATTTTTCATCACTTCAAATACTTCAGTCTTTAATTCATCAGAAGTCTTATTAACAGGAGAAATGGATTTCAAAAAATGTATCTCCAGTTTTGCCGGCCAGAAATAGAAAAATTTATTAACAGGTAAAGCTTTTTTGGTATTAAAGATTACAGAAGGAATAATTTCTTTACCCGTATCTACTGCTAATTTAAAAGCACCATCATGAAATTTTTTCATTGGTTCGTTGCTTCGGTTGCGTGTGCCTTCGGGATAAATGCCCATATGCATCCCGGTATTTAATGTATTCCTCATTTTTTCAAAACTGCGGCGACGGCTTGTTTCATTTTTCCGATCAACCAATACAGAGCCTTTCATATAAAAAAATCCGAAGATGGGAATTTTTGCAAAACTCGTTTTAGCAATCGTTTTATTTCCACCTGGAATAAATGGGCAGGAGAGGGGAACATCTAATAACGAATTATGATTACTGGTAACGATATACGTTTTCCCTTTTTCAAAATTCTCTTTACCGGTAACCTTCAGGCTACAACCTGTTACTCGAATCCAGACATTCATCCAAAGCCGGGCTATCCAGATAAAAGCATGCTGACCGTTTGGATTAGGTATTAACCAGGTAAGCATAGAAGGAATAAAAATCAGAAGAAATGTAACTAAGAAAGTTACAATTGCCCAAAGGGCCATTATCCGTCCTGTTATTTCTTTAATTACGTTCAAACGGTTTTTATTTTTTTATTGCTAAAATATTTGCACTAGTTCATAGCTTATTATAAACTTTCATCAAAGCTTCCAATCAATCGGATCGATACCATGCGATACAAGATATTGATTCGCTTTGGAAAAATGTTTACATCCAAAAAATCCTGAGTAAGCTGACAGGGGGGAAGGATGTGGTGCTGCCAGAATTAAATGTTTGCTTTCATTTATCAATATCCTTTTTTCCTGTGCAAATTTTCCCCATAATAAAAAAACAATATGTTCTTTTTTCTCAGAAATTTTTTTAATAACAGCATCCGTAAATTCTGCCCAACCAATTTTTGAATGACTCATCGGTTCGCCGCTACGTACCGTAAGCGATGCGTTTAATAAAAAAACTCCCTGCTCTGCCCAGTGTGTGAGATTACCATGATTAGGTATCGGTACACCAATATCATCATTCAGTTCTTTAAAAATATTAATAAGTGATGGGGGAATAGCCACACCATTTGCAACAGAAAAACAAAGACCATGTGCCTGTTTCATTCCATGATAAGGATCTTGTCCAAGAATCACCAGTTTTACTTTATCAATTGGTGTTGTATTAAATGCATTAAAGATGAGTGAGCCGGGTGGAAAAATTATTTTTCCCTGTTCCTTTTCTGTTTTTAAATGATTCGGTATTTGTTGGAAATAGAGTTTGTTGAATTCATCTTTCAAAACTTCTTTCCAACCGGGCTCTATTTTTACATCCATAGCGGCGCTTTGGGTGCAAGCTAAAAAAAATGGTTCGCCATACCAATTCAAAATTTACTTAATCAAAAGAAATTAAATTATCTTTTCAGTTCTTTATCACACCAACTATCTGTTCTGGATAAAACTTTTACACACATGAAAAAAATATCAGGAACCTTACTTGCTATTGTTATTTCTGTATTTACTGCATTTCCCCAGGTATCAGTTAAAAATCTTTTATGCGAAAATCTTTCTAACCCAATTGGATTAGATATAAAAGAACCCCGGTTTAGCTGGCAGCTTGCTTCGGAT
>JANPEU010000140.1:0-2999 GCA_031423175.1 Bacteroidota bacterium | reverse complement strand
CCTTCAATCCGCACTTTATTAATCAACAGGCAAAGATTAGCAGCACTTATTTTTTTAACCATTAAAATTAATAGCTATGCCTACTACAAACACGGCCGGGTTTCAGGTAACCGGAAAAAATGACAAAGCTTTATTTACTTTAAAAATTCATCGCGGCGATGGCATGTGTCTGCTTGCTATGAATTGGAAAAAAGCACAACCACCAAAAGATTTTGTTGGATTTGCCATTGAATTTAAAGAACCAAGTGGAAACAAATTTTTTACATTAAAAAACAGAATAAGTTTTGCGGGAGCCGATAGAAGTGACCCGAATACGTTAACCACACTGCGTTCGCCAATTCAAAAATTTCGCTGGGTTCATTTTCCTTACAATGCAAATAAAGATGGTGAATTTATTTATCGGGTTACTCCTGTTTTTATGAATCATAAAGATGAATTGAGCTATGGCGAATCGCAACAGGCTTCCATTGAACTAAGGCGTGATACCTATCCGGGCAAAGTAAATGTTGCTTATACACGAGGCTTTGTTTCATCGCAGGCATTTGTGGATACTTATGAAACTGCGACTGAAGGCATAGCTCAATTATTGCCGCCAGATTCAAAAGCAGGGTTGAATTTTATTCCTACACATTCAAAAAAAGATGCGGCGTATAAATGGATGGGATTTGAAAGTCGTGAAATATTACTTGAATTGTTGGACAATGCAATAAAAGATAAAACAGCAAAAGTAAATGTGATCGCTTACGATTTAAACCAGCCTGAAATAGTAACAAGACTGGAAGAGTTGGGAGATCGGTTGCGGATTATAATAGATGATGATGGAGCACATGGAGAAAATGGAAGTGGTGAAAATGCGTCGGCTACAAGATTGAGAAAAACGGCAGGCACTAAAAATGTAAAACGCCAGCATATGGGAAAATTGCAGCATAATAAAACGATAGTTGTTAATGGCACAAAAGTGAAATCAGTTTTATGCGGTTCTACCAATTTCAGTTGGCGTGGTTTATATGTGCAGGCAAATAATGCCCTTCAGATAAACGGTAAAAAAGCGGTTGACGTTTTTAATACCGCATTTGAAAACTACTGGATAAATAAAAATGAAGCAGGCGAATTTGGAAAAACAAACTCAGCAATATGGAATGATATTACTTTTTATGATATTAATATGCAGGTGAGTTTTTCGCCGCATACCAGTGGCAATGCATTATTACAATCCATTGCAGATGATATATCACTAAAAACAACTTCTTCACTTTTTTACTCATTGGCCTTTTTGCCACTCACCAAAAAAGGGGTTGTGAACAATGCTATTGACAGTGTAACAAACAATCCGGCAATTTTTGTTTATGGAATGTCGGATTTACCCAATGGTGGAATCCAAATATTAAAACCAGATGGTAATCTTGCGCCTGTTAATTCATCGGCGCTTACTAAAGCTAATACGCCGGAGCCTTTTAAATCAGAATCAAGTGGAGGAAAGGGACCGAGGCTGCATCATAAGTTTGTAGTCTTAGATTTTGATAAACCAACTGCAAGAGTTTATTTAGGTTCCTATAATTTTTCAATTGCTGCCGATAAAACGAATGGTGAAAACCTGCTGCTGATAAAAGACCGGCGCATTGCCGTATCGTATATGATAGAAGCATTACGTTTATTTGATCATTATCATTTTCGTGTAAAACAAGAAGAAGCAGCAACAGCCGTGGTAAAATTAGAGTTGAAGAAACCCCCGAAGCTTGCGAATGAAACTGCCTGGTGGGAGCTATACTACACTCTTAGCGACCGGATAAAAGACAGGCAAATGTTTTCATAAATTTATCAAATTAAAAATCGCAGGCTGATAAAATAAAAGTCTGCGATTTTTTTTAAATTTAAAGCATACCCATAAATCAGAATAAAGATTTTCTTCTTCGACCACCTAGTCCCAGCACTCCAAGCAATGTTCTTGTTATTACGCTTGCAGCAGTACGACCTACTTGTTTTACAGTTGGGTTATCAAAAAAGCCTTTCTCCTTCGCAGTTGTTTTTCTTTCTGTTTTTTCTTCTTTCACATCTTCATTTTTTTCTGCCGCTTCTTTTAATTTTTCAGTCAATATCTCATAGGCGCTTTCGCTATCTACTACTTTATTATATTTAGCAGCAATTTTTGATTTGCTTACCAACGCATCTATTTCGAGTTCAGATAAAATATCCATTCGGCTTTGGGGTGGCCGCAGCATACAATGGACCAGGGGTGTTGGAATTCCTTTTTCATTCAGCATCGTTATTAAAGCCTCGCCAATGCCAAGCTGGGTAATTAAATCTTCTGTTTTATAAAATTCTGTTTCCGGATAATTCTCAGAAGTTTGTTTAATTGTTTTTCTGTCAGCCGCCGTAAAAGCTCTTAAAGCATGTTGCACTTTTAAACCTAATTGCGCCAATACACTTGCTGGCACATCCATCGGATTTTGAGTGCAGAAAAAGATTCCGATTCCTTTTGACCGAATCAGTTTTATAATTGTTTCGATCTGTTGAAGCAATGCATCATTGGCTTCCTGAAAAATAAGATGTGCTTCATCTATGAACATAACCAATTTTGGTTTATCCATATCACCTTCTTCGGGGCAGGTGGCATATAACTCAGCAAGCAACTGCAGCATAAAAGTTGAAAAGAGTTTGGGCCTGTCCTGTAAATCGGTTACCCGAATTACAGAAATCATTCCTCTGCCATCATCACTGATGCGCATCAGGTCATCCACATCAAAACTTATTTCACCAAAAAATAAATCAGCGCCTTGTTGTTGCAGTTCAATTACTTTTCTTAAAATTGTTCCGGTAGATGTAGTTGAAATTTTTCCATAATCTTTTTCCATTGCCGCTTTTCCTTCATCACTTACATACTGCAATACTTTTATAAAATCTTTTAAATCGAGTAGCGGCATTTTATTATCATCGCAATATTTAAAAATCATAGCAACAAAACCGCCTTGCGTATCATTCAATCCTAAAATTTTTGAAAG
>JANPEU010000139.1:0-2380 GCA_031423175.1 Bacteroidota bacterium | reverse complement strand
ACACAACCCATTAATACATCTTGCACAGCTTCAGGTTTTATACCCGCTTTTTGTATTGCTCCTTTAATTGCTATTGCACCTAATTGTGTAGCCGTTAAACTTTTTAATGAACCGCCGAAACTACCCAGTGGGGTGCGGACTGCTGAGATGATATAGACTTCTTTCATAAAATGATTTTATTCCTTTATCCAAGATTTTTTTCTTGTTATAAAATGTAAAGATAATTAGATTATGCCAGTCTACGACTTCATTGGTTTCTGCTTAATTTGCTGAACAGAAATAAATAAGTAATTCTTTAATTTGGGGACAAAATTTTTAGTTATTCAGTTTACACATGATACATTTGTTCTATAAGCATTTGCATGGTTGATAAAAAGAAACTTCCGATTCATCTTTCTACTGAACAGGCTGAAGAACTCAGTTTGTCCAATTTTAATATAAAAGGGAAAGCCAGTTATTTACCCGGAGAACTGGATCATAATTTTAAAATACTTACTGCCGCAAATGAATCTTACATATTAAAAATGAACAGACCGGAGACTGATATAGATTATTCAGATTTCCAGGAAAAATTACTCTTGCACATCCAGGATAAAAAACCGGGATTCAAATTTCCACGATTTATTCAAACTATATCAGGTCAAAATTCATTTACGTATGTTGATGCAGAAAACCATAACAGGATTGTAAAGTTATTAAGCTGGGTGCCAGGTAGATTATGGTCAACAGTTAATCCGCAACAAGATGATCTTCGATTTACACTTGGAGAAGTTTGCGGAGAAATTACAAATGTGTTACAGGATTTTAATCACTCAAAGGCAAGCCGTGTTTTTGATTGGGATATAGCACAGGCAAATTGGACATCAAAGTTTATAAATCTGTTTAGTATAGAAGAAAAAAATTGTTTAATTTATTTTACAGATCTATTTGAAGAAATTCAACCCCGGTACAATACATTCAGAAAATCGGTTATACATAATGATGCAAATGATAATAATATTATTGTAAGTAATAAATTAATGAACCCGGTTGTAGAATGTATTATTGATTTTGGTGATTCAGCTTTTACTCAAACAATCAATGATCTTGCTGTGGCTATTGCTTATGGAGTAATGGATCATCCCGATCCGTTATCAGCCGCTATGCCAATCGTATCCGGATACCATAAAAAATTTCCGCTGCTGGATGAAGAACTGAAAATGCTTTATATACTAATTGCAATGCGCCTTGTAATTAGTGTTACAAAATCAGCGATAAATAAAAAGAATGAACCTGCTAATGTTTATTTACAGATTAGTGATAAGCAGGCATGGGCATTACTTTATAAATGGAAAAAAATCCCGGCTGCACTGGCATATTATTCATTTCGTTCTGCATGTGGATTTTTTCCTGTGCCTGAAGAAAAAGAATTTAATGATTGGGCAGTATCGCAAAAATTTAAAATACAAGATTTATTTCCCTCTGTCAATTACAAACATATTCTACAACCCGACTTAAATATTAGCAGCAGATTTCTGGGTCATTTTTCAACTTATCAAAATTCTATTGAATTCAATAGTAAAATAGAAACTCTTAAATCAAATAATTACGACACATTATTAGCTGGTGGTTATCTTGAACCAAGACCTCTCTATTCAACAGATGCTTTTAAGATTGAAGGCAATAATGGACCCGAGTACAGGACATTTCATTTAGGAACCGATTTCTGGCTTGATGCTGATACACCTGTTCATGCTATTTGTGATGGAGAAATAATTTGTTGTGTAAATAATGACCTGTATAAAGATTATGGTCCAACTATTATTCTTAAGCATCATATAAATGGTAAGTTATCTTTTTATACTTTATATGGGCACCTGAGCAAAGCAAGTTTGAGTTTTATAAATAAAGGCAACAAAATATGTAAGGGGGATCGAATAGGATTTATTGGCAATAAGAATGAAAATGGAAATTGGCCACCACATCTTCATTTTCAAATTATTTTGAACCTAGTGGATAATGAAACTAATTTTCCCGGAGTTTGTACTCCTGCTCAAATAAAAGTGTGGTCTTCAGTTTGCCCCAATCCGGATATTTTTTTCAATTACATAAACCAAACAATAAATGAAGTAAACAACGAGCAATTAATTGATGAAAGAAAAAAAAATCTTGGAAAGAGTTTGAGTTTATCTTATAGCAAGCCACTTAAAATTGTTCGTGGAGAGATGCAATACTTATTAGATGAAACTGGAAGACGTTATCTTGATACAGTAAATAATGTGGCACATGTAGGTCATGAACATCCTAAGGTAGTAAAGGCCGGACAGGAACAAATGGCAGTACTCAATACCAATACAAGGTATTTGCATGAAAATATTATTGAATTTGCAAAAGAGCTCAG
>JANPEU010000138.1:0-2457 GCA_031423175.1 Bacteroidota bacterium | reverse complement strand
TTTTTAAAAAAAGAAACATAAATTTTTTCACCGGTTGAATCGCTGCTGATAATTTTATTCCGGTATAGCCCTTCTTCTAATTTTCCTTTTTCTGTTTCATCGTCTTCATCGTTAGTACCGCCATAGAATTTATACTCGGGCATGGCAATTTTTATTTTTTTATCCTCCGGATATACGGGTGATTTAACCGTGAAATAAAGTGAAGTATCTTTTCTTTCTTTCACTTCGCCGTAAACAAATGGTTTGATTTCAAAAGAATTAATAAAACGCTGCATCCCGGGGCTTTCATTTTTACTATGCGCCATTAATGTATAATAATGCGGACCCTGAATAATAAACCGGTTAATAAAAATTGAACTGTCTTTGTCTTTATAACTGCATTGCAAGGCAGGATAACCATTATGAACTGTAAATTTCCGGCTTATACGCCTTGCAATAAACTCGGATGCACCAAAACTTTCATCCATCAATGCAAGATCAAACGTATCCTCTTCTACAAAATTATAATTGCTGATGTCTGTACGCATTACCCTGTACCAGGATGCAGTGGCTTTATCTTCTGCATCAAAAATGACACTGCCATCATTGCCGCGGTAAGGATCGTGTGGCAACTCGACATTAAAGCCACCATAAGTTGGAGAAAATTTTACGTGACCATTCTTGTTTTTATACTCCTTCAATTGAATACTACCGAAAAAATTTTGTGCTTCGTTACCTGTTTTTACATAATCGGATATACCGCTTATTTTAAAAAAGATCAACTCAAATGGTGTAACAAAAATATTATAGCGTTGCAAATCACCACGGCGGGTGCGGTTTATTATATCAAATCCTTTGTAACCATTTTTGGTAATATTTGTTTTACTTAAAATTTTTCCCGGAATATTTTCATACAATAAACTATCTACTTTCTTTAAAGCCATTTCGCTGCTTTGATTCCAAAGCCATGCATTGGTCATAACCCGTGTAACCATATAGAAACTTCCATTTGCCATATCAGCATACTGCCGCTGATCCAACGAAGCATCTTCTTCTGTTTTATAAAACTTTCCGGGTATTGCCACTTTTATAAAACCATCATCGCTTGTTTCTGTTTTAAATAGTACAGGCACCCTGAGTTTTTCCACTAGTTCTTTATGCTTGCTATCTCTTTCCTGGATTTTTATCGGACGTAGTTTATAACCCTTGCGGCGCAGTATTTCAATTACCCCTCTTTCGCCTGGTAAATGCGCAGCACCCACACCCACAAATAATGTGGAACCCGATTTTATTATGGAGTCAATTCCATCTGCCTGTATTTCGTTTCTTTTATATAAAAATTTTTCATCAAAGGCCGGGGAGCTACTGTTGAGTTTATTAATTGAATCTATCTGATCCAGATTTCCATTGCGGTATGCTTCCTGCAATTTATCGGCACTATATTCACTTTCGCTATCATAACTTGTTTCTTTCTGTGGCGTTTTATCTTTTGCACCGTCTTTATATGCATCTAACATGAGCTTCATACTTTCTGCATAATTTTCAACACCAGCAATTTTTTTTCCCCACTTTTTTCCGCATTGAAATATGTACATATCTAAATAAGTGTCTTCTTCAAAATCGGAAGACTCGTTGCCATAAGAACGATACAATAAATTGTTGATGATTGTTGGATTACTAAAAAGTGCATGTTCAATTTTTTGATCGTATTTATAAAACCTGAGTGTGCCAATAGTCAGATATTCTTCGGGCATACTCTGCGTATTTCCAAAAACAGAAGTTGCCGTTTCATAATCTTTACCGCTTTCTGTTTCATACTTGTCCATTTCCTCCTGCCAGCTTTCAGGATTGGTTTCCAATGCAACCACATCGGCATTTTTTATTCCCAGATAAAAGGAATCGGATAAATGAAATGCCAGTTTGTTACTGACGTGCATCGTACCAAACAGGTGTGATGGTTTTTTAAGTCCATTGCCGGTTATCTCCCAAAAAAGGCTGGGGTATTTTCCGGGCTTAGGTTTTTTTTGAGCAGAAAGTGTAAATGAAAAAAGCAGGATGGATAAGAGAATTAATAAATTTTTCATTAAAAGGTGGTGATTCGTTTTTTATAATTGCCAAATTTAAGATGCAGTAGCTTATTAAAAAGCATAAGTTTTATTAAAAGATTTAGTACGGTTTAAACATCCAAGTAAATTTTATCGGATACAATTAGTCTATTGCCCGGTATATTTTCAGCTTTGTAATAACTAAAAATATGGGGTTATGTTGTGTAAAATTTTTCTCCTTGCATAAAAGGCTATACCCCTATCTTTGCCGACTTTGAGAGTTCCGCTTAAGGCGGAAAAGCTGTATAACCAAACTGGCGCCGTAAGGCCGGAATGGATAATACTCCTTCCTTTTATACACTGCCCGTGTCAGTTGTACAGCTTATAGATTGCTCAATAACAATTCAACAGTACAAGAGTGCGACGCAAGGGA
>JANPEU010000137.1:0-1804 GCA_031423175.1 Bacteroidota bacterium | reverse complement strand
AGAATAAAAAATTAGTAATATCCATAAGTTTACTTTTTTGGGTAAACTTATTTTATATGGACTGATGATTTTATTTTAGTCGGGCCTACTATTGCAGTACTAAACTTTTTTTATATCAGACCCTGAAGTAACTGAAAATTATCTTTTCTCTATCACATGTCACAAACCTAAGTTTATTTGCGAAATACCATTAGCAAAATAGTTGTGATAACTATAAGAATCGTAAATAAATAAAATGATCTCAGGTTAAATTTTTCTTTTACCCAAAATATAAATGACATGATTGGAAGAACTAATAATATGGCAAACATCGGAAGCCATAAAATTTCGAAGATTGCACCCACCACTGCAAAGCGATAAACATTTATAATTTGTCCCGCTAACCAAATGACAAATACAAGTACACTTAATAAGAAAAAGGTTTTACTTATCCGTGTATTTTTAAAGCTATTTATTTCCTGTGACATATATTTTAATTTATAACAAACTTACCAATTTGTTATGACTCCGGCAGGTAAATTAGTATGAGGCTTTTATCACTTTGTGTGTTTGCAGCAAAGCAGGTGTATAGCGTACCAACAATTAAATTTACTTAAACTTCAAGACATATAGTTGTTGGTAGGCTTGGCTGCCTTGCCAATGCATCATACCAAGGGTTCAAAGAATTCAAATTTTGCAAACGTGATATATTCTATAATTCAAACTTGCCTGTGTAATAGTTACACCCTTAACGAGCCACGGAATGCCCTGCCACCATAGTATGATTGTGCACCGTTGTGATACACGAAGACATTGCCATAGCGGAAATCAGCAAAGATGGCACCACCGAGTTTTCTAATTTCAGGAGGTGTTTTCAACCAACTCGATGTTTTCGTATCGAAATTTCCTCCCGCCATTTGGCAGGATTGTAACTCCCGATATTGTTCTTCCGTTAAAAGTTCAATGCCCATAGCAGCAGCCATATCAATTGCGTTATTTTTTGGTTTAAATTCTTTTCTCGAATCCAGCCCTTCTCGGTCGTAACAAACGCTTCTACGTCCGTTAGGACTTTCCGCTGAACAATCATAAAAAATGTATTCGCCTGTCTTTTTATCATGATCAATAACATCCGGTTCACCGCCGGTTCTTTCCATTTCATTGAGTGACCACAGTTTTTCTGTTTTGACTTCTTCCGATAAATATCGGGATACTTTAACCCATTCAAGACCTTTATGTCGGTTCCTATTTTTCTCAAAACGGACTTTTAATGTTTTGAGTAGTTCTTCAATTTGTTTTGATGATAATTCCTTTTTATTTTTCTTTATCATAATGTGTTATTATGATTGATTTTTTAGTCAACCAATATTAAGAAGAGACACCTGCCTGCCGGCAGGCAGGTTTTGTCAGCCCGAACAATAGCTGATATTACTAGCTGATATTACTTGCTGATGTTACATTGTCCAGCCTTGTTTTTGAAAATACTTTTGTTGTACGCAGCCATTCGATTATTTACCTTCCAATTCTCGTAGTCTACTTTTTGCTTCTCCATTGCCTGGAGTTATTTGCAATGTTTTTTTATAATAATTGATAGCATCTTCTTTTCGGTTTAAAGCCAGATATATATTACCCATTGTCAACAGAACTAAATCTTTATTTGGAAACTCAGCAACATTATTTTCAGATATTATTTTAGCATCTTCCAGTCGTTTCAAATTCAGTAACTGCTCTGCTATAAAATTCATTGAAATCCAATCAATATAATAATGTGCGGAATCGGCTTTCATTTTCTTATACTCTGCAACTGTATTTGCAGCACCAATTTTTG
>JANPEU010000136.1:0-6946 GCA_031423175.1 Bacteroidota bacterium | reverse complement strand
GCTGTAAAATTTACAATAGCTCCGGTTGTTCCAACTGATACTGAAATACCATTTCCCACACCTGGATCGGCATCAAAGAAATATTCAGCTGCTGTAATATTAGCTGCATCTGTTGTTGAAGTTGAAATATAGAATCCTCTTTTTTCAAACAAACCCCAAACTCCGTTTGCATCTTTTACACGAATAGATAAGAAATGAAAACCTGCCGGTAAAGACGTTGGTATTACTGCTGTAAAATTTACAATAGCTCCGGTTGTTCCAACTGATACCAAAGTACCATTGCCAACACCAGGGTCGGCATCAAAGAAATATTCAGCAGCAGTAATATTAGCTGCATCAGTTGTAGAGGAAGAAATATAAAAACCTCTTTTTTCAAATAAACCCCAAACTCCATTCGCATCTTTAACCCTGATGGCTGCAAAATGAAAACCCGTGCTGAGTGATGCTGTTGGAATTGACGCCGTAAAATTTACAATATCACCGGGTGTGGAAACTGTAATGGCTACACCATTGCCTTTACCGGGGTCAGTATCAATAAAATATTCGGCAGCAGTTATGCTTTGCGACCGGGCTGTTGTGATGAGAAAACTCATCATCAATAACATGAATAGCCTTTTCATACCATAAATTTTTAAAAGTGAACAATGGCAATTCTGAAAAGGGCTTAATTATTCTTTTTTCCCACTACATCTACACTCAATGTTCCAGCCACAGGAATAGTAGGGTTGGTAATATTCATACTGAAAATAAATGGTAAGCGGCCCATGCGGCTGTTGACCCAGTTAAGGCTGCCGATTGCATCGTATAATAAGCCCATATCTTTCCCATCACTGCCAGTGTTGTTGGAAGGACCTGCAGCAATCGTAAAATCTAATAAAGGATTATTAGTTCCGGCATTTACAGAAGTCTGCGCAACCATTTGCGGATCCTGGTTGGAAACATTTCCGCCAGCATCTACATTACTGTTACTGGCCCAGGGGGTATTATTTACTGCATTAAAAGTGATGTTATTATTAAGAGTGCTGAAGCTGTTTGAGCTGGCTGCATCACGGCGTACGAATATATTATTGGTGATGGTTAAAAAACGGCAATTATTGGAAAAGCAATTCCTGCTGCCACTGCCGGGTCCGTACCAAATATTGTGATTGAACAATACGTTCACTGCATTAAAAAAGCCGGCAATATTTGCATCAAGTACAGTACCATTTTCATAAAAATAATTGTTTTGAAAAAGAAAGTTTTGATAGGTACTGCTGGTGGTTCCGGAAACCTGGGCATTGTCAAATAAATTACCTTCAAATAAATAGCCGATGTAGGTAACGGATCCCTCGTTTATTGCAAAAGTAAGATTGAAAAATTGGTTGCGGATAAAACGCAGGTTATCCGGGTGGCTGGCGTTTATAATTATTGTACTATTAAAGACCATACCCTGTATTTCGGTATTGCCGCTTGAAGCGCCGGTAATAGTAAAACCCGGAACTATTGCAGTAAAAGGCAGATTTTTATTTGGCAACCAACCCGGCCCTAATATTACCAACTGTTTATTGGTAATGGTAAAGGCTGCATAGGCGTTGGGGCTGCCGTGCACATACACCGAATCGCCACTGATGCTGGCATTAATGGCTGCCTGTATGGTATTAAACTGTGCCAGTGTGGATGGGGTGTTGCTTACTGTACGGACAGTGGCATTAATAAATGATGTTGCAAAAAACATGCATCCGAAGAGTGTAGTATATTTTTTCATAAAAAGTGTTTTTAAAATTTAAAAAAAATAAATATAGAGTTAACATGAATACCTAACAATAGAACAAACGTTATAGAACGGTAAGTTGTTGAAACCAGCTTTGAATAAAAGCAATTCTTCCGGGGATGATACTTACCCATAAGCAAGGATTAGGTGAAGAAATAATAGTTTTGAGGTTTTCCGGAATTGGAATATTTCAGGAGGTGGGATAAAGGGAGGTTAGTAAATCGAAGTAGAAGTTAAAGAAAGATTCAGGGAATAAAAAAATTTATTTTTTGAATAACAAAAAAAAGCAGAAAATCATTCCTGCCAGGCAACTAAATCAGAAACTATATCCCGCACAAAAAGTAAGTGGCATTTTCACACCATCATTATTCGGAAAAATATTTCCGTTACTATAATGGCCAATTCTTATTTCGGCATTTATTTTTCTTTGCTTACCCATAAAGGTGCCAATACCCAATAAATCCTGGAAAGTGAAATGACGCCCCGTATTTTGTCCGTCGATAATTGTTTTTGAAATATAAGTAGGCCCGGCAATGGAATAGTAAAAATAATAATCTGCCGGTTTGCTATGAATAACATTGAAACGTAAAACCGGAAAAATTGAAAGGGTAAAAAAACTATTTCCAAGTTTATTGCTTTTCCAGAATGATGTACTGACTCCCCAGTCAAATGAGAAAACTTTGCGTGCATGAAAAATATTACGATGATAATGGAATGCAATTCCGCTTTTAAGCTCTGCTTCTCCCCCCCAGAAGATAGGTATAGGGCTATCTCTTGATACAAAATTATTTACTCCATAGCCAAATGTATTTGTCGAAATCCCAATTTGAATTGTATTCTTTGGAAAAATATAACCTGCTTTATAATTTTCATCCAGCTTTTTTTGTGGCAAAGATTTCATATTGTAAGTAAACCCTGCCGAGTAAAAATAAGTGGCTGGTTGTTTATCTTTTCTGTGAGCAGGTGAATAACTCGTACTTGCCAGCAAATCCCATTTATAATTTACATGATACCTAAAACCGGTTTCAAAAAAACCGGTTGAATAACCAGCATCTTTTACAGCCCATACATTGTTTACTTTAAATCCTTTTCTGGTAATAATTCCCAACCCAGCTTCGCCGTACCAGGAAAGTTTTTTTGCAACCGGCAATTGAGTTTTTAATGTAAGCCCTGCAATATTCATCCAAACAGAATGTTCTTCATTATCGCCATTTACATTTTTATATTTTACCCAACCAACAGGGCGCAAATAATGAATATTGGCAGAAAGCCATTTATTAAACTGATGACCAATTAAATTTACTCTTACCCCGATAGGTGGAATCTGAACTTCACTTACGGCAAAACCCGGCTCCAGTTGCGCTGAAGTAAATGCGTAATGAATATATCCAATACTGACTCCAAAATTTGAATTCATTAACCCGGTTGGATATTGAATGCGTTTGTATAAATTTTTTACAGAATCAACCTGGGCATTTAATACATTCGAAATAACCAGTAAAAAACAAATAAGGAAGGGTAACATTCTTCTTTGGGTCATGCAGATGCTTTATCTGCCGAAAATAAGGAAAGAACGGAAATAAAACCTTTTTGCATTTCATAATACTCAACGCAAGTTTATCTTTGAGCAAATTACCAGATGAAACTCACACTCGGCTTTTCTCCCTGTCCAAACGACACCTTCATTTTTGATGCACTTGTCAATAAAAAGATAGATACTGGCGAAATTGAATTTGATGTGGTATTAGAAGATGTGGAAACACTCAACCAATGGGCATTAATGGGTAAACTTGATATAACCAAGCTGAGCTTCCCGGCTTTTTTTCAATCATTAGATAAGTATATTTTATTGAATAGTGGCAGTGCATTGGGTAAAGGAGTTGGTCCAATATTGGTGAGCAAAGAAAATATTCAATATTCAATATTCAATGTTCAATGTTCAAGTATAGCCGTTCCTGGATTGAATACTACAGCAAATATGCTTCTGGGTTTTGCTTTTCCTGATGCAAAAAATAAAATTCCATTGCAATTTTCTGAAATCGAAGATGCAGTACTCGCCGGTAAAACGGATTTGGGAGTTATCATTCATGAAAACCGTTTTACTTACAAACAAAAGGGATTGCATAAAGTGATAGACCTTGGTGAATACTGGGAAGATAAAATGAAAGCCCCGATTCCGCTGGGTGGAATTGTTATAAAGAGATCGATTGATAGGTTGATTAGTTTAGAAGTTGATACCCTCATAAGAAAAAGTATAGATTATGCATTTTCGAATTACCCGGCTGTCAGTGATTTTGTAAAACAACATTCGCAAACCATGAGCGAAGATGTGATGCGGCAACATATCGAATTGTATGTAAATAATTTTTCAAAAGATTTGGGCGATGATGGGAAAAAAGCCATTACAGTTTTACTAGAAACATTTTTCAAACTTCATTCATCTGGCAAAAGCTTCCATTTACCAACCGAAATATTCCTCTTGTAAAACCGTTGACAGCCTGACTTCATATTCATATAACTTGCAGTCGCTCTATCTTTAGAAATCAATAACCACATCATGAGAAAAAAAAACCTATTTCAAATTTTCTTTCTTTTTTTTATTTGTGGAAATATTACTGCACAACAACCCATTCCTTCAAGGTTAAAAGTTTTTATAGATTGCCATACCGGATGTGATTTGACTTTTATCCGTTCTGAAATTAATATTGTTGATTTTGTACTTGACAGGCTGGCCGCAGATGTACATGTATTAATTACGGATCAAAACACAGGAAGCGGCGGCGATAAATATCAATTAATTTTCTTCGGTCAAAATGATTTTAAGAAAATTACTGATACAATTTATTTTAACAATGAAGCCAATAATACTGATTTTGAGGAAAGAGAACTATTGTTAAAATACCTGAAGCTTGGCCTTACCCCTTTTATTACCAAAACGGATATGGCCCGGCATATAACTGTTCAGATGAAAACAGATAAAACAGATGATGGTGGTAAAAAAGATTCTTCTCAAACAACAAAAGATCCCTGGAACTATTGGGTGTTTAATGCAAGAGTAAATGGTTCCGGAAGTGCTGAAGAATCTTACCAGGTCTCAAATATTAATGGAGAATTCTCAGTCAACCGCACAACCGAAGAATCTAAGATCGGTTTGCAGGTAGAAGCAGGAAAAGACAAATCGAGTTATGAATATACAGATTCCAATAATGTAAAGTATAAACGTATAAATAGGAATGATAACTATAGCCTTTCACAATATGTAATAGGAGCTATTGATGATCATTGGTCATGGGGTTATGAAATTGAACTATCAAGAAATACTTTTTCCAATAATAAACACCGGTCAAAATTTACGGCCGGAATTGAATACGATATCTTTCCCTACAAACAGGTAAACACAAAATATTTTACGATCAGTTACCGGCTTGATGCACGTCGTAATAATTATTTTGACAGTACTTTATATGAAAAAAAGAAGGAAACACTTTTCGGGCATGGTATAGAAAGTTCTCTTTCTTATAACCAAAAATGGGGAACGGTGCGGTTTGGACTGGAGTATCACAACTATTTTCATGACTGGAAGTTATTAAACCTACAGGCCAACTGTGGAGTGGACATCAGGATAACAGGTGGGCTGTCTTTCTTTGTTTTTACAGATGCGGAATTAATCCGCGACCAGCTTTTTTTGCCCAAAGAAGGTGCAAGCCCGGAAGATGTGCTTACAAGGAGACGACAAATAGCTTCCGGTTATTCAATCACTGCTCATTTTGGGGTTAGTTATAGGTTTGGCTCTAAGCTGAACAATTTTGTAAACCCACGTTTCTTCCGGTAGTATTTATTTATTCAAAGACACTATTAATGCCTGATAAACTTCATTAGCCATATTATTAAAGTAGTTTTTATCTCTGAACTGTTTTACCCATCGCATTCCATAAACAGCATTACTAAGAAATACTTCTTCTGCATTAAGCAAAATATCTTCTGTTAAATTATTTTCTGCTATTTGATATCCAGTGCTTGTTATTTTATCCAGTAAATATTTTCTCATTACTCCGGCTACACAACCTTCGCTTAGCGGTGGGGTATATATAACTTCATCTTTTATCCAGAAAATATTTGCAATAGAGGCTTCGCAAATACATCCATGCTGATTCAATAACAAAGCATCGTTAAGCTTGTTCTCTTTTGCAAACCGTGCTGCCAAGACATAAAGGAGATAGCTGGTTGATTTCAGATTGCTGAATTTATCGCAGCTCTTAATTGCATCTGGAAAAATGTCAATGATAAATCCGTTTTCATTCAATCGGTTTATGTTTTCGTCAGCCGCAGTACATTCAATGGTGTATTGAAGTTGATCATCACAGTCTTTCACTCCCCCATTTCCCCGACAAACCAAAAAACGGGCTCTTGCAAGATTTGAGCAATTATTTTTTTTAGCCAGCGTCATTAGTTCATCCAGTAATTTTTCTTTTGTTAATAACCCGGGAACATTAAACCCGAGTAAACTCATGCTTGCAAACAACCTTTCAAAGTGATAATCAGCAAGGGGGATATTTCCATTTACCAATTTCATTGTTTCAAATATTCCATCACCGTACCGGTAGCTATGATTGCTGATTGAAATTGCGTTTTCTGAAATCTCAAATACTTTTCCGTTATGATTATAATATAATTTCATTTTTTCAATGTGCAAAGCTGGATTGTAATACTAAAACCAACAGGCAAATATGCGTTATTACCAACAATAATTTTGTAAGAAAATTTACCAAATTAACATTCCGCTTAACTTTTTTAATACGGTGTGTGTGAAAATGATGATGCTTGCCATCTTCTTCGCCATGCATTTTTTTATTCGATTCGTTATGAGGAGCACTGTCTTTATGGTTTTCTTTATTTTTTTGTTTTGAAGGGTTATTCTTTTCTGCCGGTGCAGATGAATGGTCCTTTTCAGATTGAACAGGACTTAAGGTCTTTACTTTAATATCTGTTATTTCAGTTTTTACTTGTTTTTGTTCTTTATTAGCAGCAATACTATTGTTTCCTGAAAGAAATAAACTAAGAACTAAAAGACTTGCGGAGATGATTATTTGAGATTTCATAACGTTGTTTTTATACCTCAAATATGGCTCGGGCAAAGGGGGTGAAACAAGGTAGGAACTGCGTAAAAAAAATATAGGGAGATACTACGCTGGTAAG
>JANPEU010000135.1:0-24642 GCA_031423175.1 Bacteroidota bacterium | reverse complement strand
TTTACATCAAAGTAAGAAGAATCAAATTTAATTTTTACCCCATCATTGAATGTGGTAACAGTTGCATTAATGTTTGCGCTATTTAGTTTTCGGTTACTGGCAGTAACAATTTTTACTTTCGAAATATCGTTAGCAGATTCAATCGTAAAGTCAGTTGCTTTCAGACTGATGCTGTCATTTATTTTGGTACTGCCTGCTCTTCCCGTCAGCAATAATTTTTCTCTTGTTCCCGTACCTTTCAGTTTTGCATCATTAAATACAAATTGATTGACAGTAAAATAAGGAACGGTTGCATTGAGTTCTAATTGATTTTGAGCCAGGTTAATTTTTCCATCTAGATGACTGCCATCAAAACCATTTAGTTTTACATCCAGCATTTTTAAATACGCATCTATATTTCTGGTATTAAAATTGAATACGAAATTTTGAGTTACAGGTTTGTTTCTGGGTTCGTTGATATAGGATGGATAATATTTATTTAAAAAAAGTGTAATGGCACTTGGCAAACTGTCAATATTAAATTGTCCGGTGACGGTGCCATCAAACTCATCACTTGAAACAGATAATTTTTTTTCTCCATTCACAATGGATGACCTGAGAATCAACGAATCAAAAGAAAGCGATAAGCTGTCTCTGCTCAAGATACCATGTTGAATTCTTGCAGTGCCAAGAAAATCATCAATATTATCTCCCTGGAAATCGAAATTTAATCTGCCGGAAAAAGCATAGTCCTGTTTTCCAATTCTTAGTTTTTGAAATTGGATATCCTGAATTTCTGCTTCCAGATTCAGGATTGGTTTTTTTTGGTTGAAATCAACAGTACCTTTTGCAGTAAAGACAGCATTGGAGTCATTTGAAATTATATTTCCTGAAAAGAACTTGTCAATGAGTTTTCCTTTTACACTTATATCTTCATAGTGATAACCGTTGTAAACAAACTGATTTATTTTACCATCAATATCTGCATTTATTTTTTTATTAAAGCCTGAACCGTTCACTTTTGCATTGAATGCAATGAAACCCATATTTTTTTCGCCAAGAAATACACCGAGATTAAAATTCGTAGTTGCTATATTTCCTGAATAAACGGGTGCTTTACCTTTCGGTAATTTCATATTCAGGTCAGTTGTTATGGTACCCAGGTTTGTTTGTATCGTTCCTAATGTAACAAAGTCGCGGATAAAACCTGTAAAGTTTCCTTTGAAATTTATATATTGGATACTGCTGAGGCGTGGAGAACTTATTTTTTTCAATGAAGGAAACAAACCAGTAGCATCGGCATACGTAGTTTTAAATTCATTGCTTTTAAAATCAATAAACGTTGTGTTGATATTGGGTAAGCCACTCAGACTTATATCGCCATTTAACAACGTATTGTTCCCCGCTGTTATAAATAAATTTTTTCCATTAATATCTTCAACTGTTCCTTTTACTTTTCCTGTGATAATAATATTTTTCTTCCAGTTTTTCATTCCCGGTGCGAAAAAAGCAATATCATCTGAGCTGATTTCAGTGTTTTTAAAATCGCCTGTCATTTTCACCCTGCTTATATAATACCCCAGATCATTAAAATCATTAAAGCTCATCGAATAATAATTTCCGATCCTGCTGCGGTTAGTTTGTAAATCCAATTTACTGAACTCCATTAGTTGCGGTGTAAATTTTACATCTGCAATCATTTTCTTTACTTCCAATCCACTTCGTTCCTTTGTTTTAAAATTAACATTGGCCGTAATGGTGTCTTTCCTCCATTTTACATTTGTAAATGTTCCATTAATTTCATTGAAAAAAATATGACGGCCATCGAAACCGGGCAAGAGCGGAGTCTCAATTTGTTTTTCATTATTTATCAATCCATTCTCTACTACTAATTTGTCAAGTTGCATTGTCCATCCATCTGCATTCCATTTTGTGAGGGAATCAATAACCGGCGTATCAGCTGGTACATTGGTTAAAGTTGTTTTTAATCTTTTATAATCGTAGATGCTGATGTAAGGTTCCGAAATTTCGATCAATGAAATCTCAATGTTTTTTGTTTTGAGATTCATATCTTTTGCATCAAGATTTAATTTTGATACCCGCAGTGTTAAATCTTGTCCCAGCCATTTATCTGATTTAATAAACCGGATATTTTTTAATTCTACTTTTTTCAGATTCAGGTTGATGCCACCTGTATTACTTTTTTTGGAACTGGGCGAACTGAGGTAGTCAAACAGAAACTGGTTATTCCATACAGAATCAGTACGATTAAAATTTACAGTTGCATCTTCAAGCCCAATATATTTTAATACAATTTCATCTTTAAAGAAAAACCAATCCGTTATTCTAACGTTTGCAATGCCTGCATATAATAAAGTGTCTCGTTTTCGGTCTTCAATTAAAAGCCCTTCCAGATGCATACTGTTGAAAAGTGAAAAACTGACATTTTTAATAGAGATCCTGGTAATAAGTTCTTTTGAAAGTTTTTTAGTAACTCTTCCAATAATCCAATTTTGACCCAATGGAGTTTGTATAAAAATCCATGCAGCTATTATTAAAAATAGGAGCGTTAGGAAAAACCATAACAATATCTTTTTCAGCTTTTTCAGTCGGGAAAATTAATATGTAAATGTAACGAATAGCTGCTGTTAGACAAGTACAATGCCAAATGTGGGGTGAGTGGTTAGCCGTAAGTGGGCAATCGGTAATTCAGGTAAAGTATTCTTAAGTTAGAACCCGGAACTGATACTTAAAGTTTTGAATCTTGTTAAAATTAAAATGTGATAATTCTCTTCTTCAGAAATAATCTTTAACCTGTCTTTTTATTTTTTCTTTAAATAAAAACCAACAGAAATTCCAATATTGCGATGACGAATTTGTGGACCCAAATCATAATTGCTTATGCTGGCAAGCCCAAATGTGTATTGTGCAGAAACAAAAAAGCCTTTTTCTGTTTCATATCCAAAATGGGCATGTGCATTTCCTGAATAATGACCGTATTTATCGTAATCAAAAGGCATTTTTCTGTCAACTGTTGTGTTGGTGTTTGTTTGGAATTTTTCCTGTCCAAATAATTGAAAGTCGAGTGACGGTCCGATGCGGATAAAAAAATGATTGGGGTCAGTTGAAAAATCATGTTGAAGTAGTGCCGCTATTTCTACACAGTGAATATTGGTGCTGTTATTAATAGCTGTAGCATCTGGAAAAGGAGAGAACTGATTGTATTTTACTTTATATCCTTTCATGCTATAAAAAACAGCCGGTACAAAACTTAGGCGACCTTCAAACGGTATTTTCATTCCAATTCCAGCTTGTCCGCCAATTTTAAAAGACGTGTTTTGTTTGACACCACCAATTGAATATTTGGCATTATTTCCCTGAATGCCGGCAAAAATAAAAGTTTTGTATTGTGAAAATCCAGTAAGACAAATTAATAAGGTAGATGTAAGAATTATTTTTTTCATGATTATTTTTTGGCTGGCTTTTGAATAGTCGGCGAAAATAGGCATTAACGCCTGTATATGCAAGCATAAAACAGGCTTTATAGTATCTCATTCAAATTTTTAAAACAATCAACTCTAAATGCAGAAGTTATCTGTGTTCTGAATTATAATTCCCTTTGGGTTAAAGGGTTAATTTTTTTTTGCAGGGTCTTTTATTCCGGTTGATAGATTATATGCATTTGATGATCCTTTTGGGATAGAAAGATTTTTCCAATTTTCATTTTTAAGCATACGGCCTACATAAATTATCTGGCCTATATGATAAGGATAATGTGCCATTTGACGGATGATAGCGTCAACAACACTCAGTTTCTCTTTACGTATAGAAACCTGTTTCATTAAATCATTTTCATTCAATGCTTTTATTGTGTCGAAAAAACATTTCCATCCATTGTCCCAAAGTTCAATCAGTTGTTGTTTTGAGTAAGTATGAATTTCAAATTCATCATCACGGTTACGCCAACTTTTTTCTCCATCCTCTGATAGAAAATTAGTGAAGCGGCTGAGCATATTGCCGGCCAAATGCTGAATGATTATTGCAATGCTGTTTGATTCCGTGCCAGGCTGAAAATGAAAATCATCATCATTCAATTGTTCAAATGTTTTTTCACCAAGTTCTTTATAATATTTCAACCTGCGAACGGATGATTCAAGAAATTCTTTTTCTAAGTTCATAAAAAGTAAATCTTCATTTTTAATTTAAAAACCAGTTCACCAGCCCGCCGCAGCATCATCACCACGTCTGTCTGCCACGGCTTCAATTTTCATTTTCCCATTTTCATAAATAAATTTTATCACTTCTGTTCTTCCAATACCGCTGCGTTCACCAATTTTGTGACCCATCTTATCCAGTTTCATTTTTATTGCTTCGGAAAAATTTTTTTCCAGGTATAAAGTGTCGGGCAGCCATTGATGATGAAATTTTGGTTTGAAAACTGCGTCTTCGGTGCTTAAATTAAATTCAAGAATGTTAACCAATGTTTGAAATACTTGAGTAGGAATTGTAGTGCCACCGGGTGTACCCACAACTAAATAGGGTTTCCCATCTTTCAATACAATTGTCGGTGTCATGGAACTCAACATTCTTTTTCCCGGGGCAATTGCATTGGCTACACCGCCAATAGCTCCATACATATTCGGAGTGCCGGGTTTAATACTAAAATCATCCATTTCATCATTTAACAAAAATCCGGCTCCGCCTACTACGGTTCTGCTACCATAAGAATTATTAAGTGTTGTTGTTATTGATACTACATTTCCGTCTTTATCTGCAACACTGAAGTGAGTTGTTTCTTCGCTTTCATACCCAGCAACTGAGCCATGCTTTATATCGTTACTCAAACTTGCTTTTAACGGGTCAAAACTTTTCATTCTTTCTTTTAAATAGGCATCCGATACTAATTTTAATTCGGGTACTTTATAAAAATCGGCATCGCCCATAAATCTTCCCCGGTCTGCAAAAGCTCTTCGTTCTACTTCTGTCATCAAATGAACTGCTTCAACCGAATGGAAACCCATCGCTGCGATATTTTTATCTTCAATCATCTTCATCATTTGATGCAATAATAAGCCGCCACTGGATGGCATCGGCATTCCAATTATTTTAAAACCTTTATAATTGAATACATGCGGTGTTCTATTTTTTACCTGATAATTTTTTAAATCTTCTAATGTAATAATTCCTCCACCCCGTTTCATTTCTTCCACAATAAGCCTTGCAGTTTCTCCTTCATAAAATCCAACTTGTCCTTTTTTACTTATTCTTTTTAATGTGCTGGCTAAATCTTTTTGAATTAATGTATCACCAGCTTTCCAGGCTATTGATTTTACAAATACAGGCATTACGCTATTAAACTTTTTTAATTCACTCTGAAGATTGTTTAATGATCTTGCTTCACGTTCAGTAATTACAAATCCTTTTTCGGCCAATTCGATTGCAGGGGCAATTAATTTTTCAAAAGCAAGTTTTGCATATTTATATGATTCAAAAATTCCTGCAATCGTACCCGGTACACCACTTGCAAGATGACCATCTTTACTTTTACTGCTCATTACATTTCCTGCTGCATCAAGATACATATCACGATGACCACTTGCAGGAGAGGTCTCACGATAATCAATGGCTATTTCTTTTCCATCGCTTAGTCTTGCAACTGTGAATCCTCCGCCACCTAAATTACCAGCGGCAGGATGTACAACTGCTAACGCTAATTGTGTTGCAATGGCTGCATCCATTGCATTGCCTCCCAACTTCATGATTTCTATGCCCACTTTACTTGCCAATGGATGAGCAGATGCAACAGCTCCGTTCCCGGCTATTATTTTTTTCTCAATTGTGTATTGATAAGGATTAATGTTTGCAGAAAGACTTGTATTCTTTTTTACACTATTACATGACAATACAAAGATTGAGATGAGGAATACAATTGTTGTTCTTTTCATTGATAATTTTTTTATTCAGTCAGAAAGATATCTAAATTGATTCATTTTTTACAACTTGATACCTTGTGGAGTTAAAGGGGAAAGCCTTATATTTACAATCCCCATTAACAATTACCTGCCCTATTTGTAACTCTATTTTTTTTATCTAAAATTAAAGCTATGTTAAGTAAACATTTTTCTTTTTTACGTTTTTTTGTATCTGTTTTATTATTTGTTTTTGTTTCATATAATACTTCGGCGCAAACAGGTACATTGAAAGGTACAGTAAAAGATGCAAGTGGTCTTCCAATCGCCGGTGCATCTGTCGTATTAGAAAGTACTAAAAAAGGAACTTCAACAGATGCAACAGGGAATTATTCACTGGAAGTATCGCCGGGCACTTACACACTTATTATAAGTTATGTAGGTACCCAAACACAGCGTTTATCTGTTTCAGTTTCTGCAAACAGTACAAAAGAAACCAATATAGAAATGGTATCCACAGGCGATCTGACGATGGTAACTGTAGGATCCCGTTCCAGTACAATACGAACCAGAACGCAGACTCCTGTACCAGTGGATGTGATCCAAATATCGCAGGTGGTAAATGATATCGGGCAAGTTGAGTTAAGTCAGATATTGAACTTTATAGCACCGTCATTTCAATCTGCCCGACAAACAATTTCTGATGGTACCGATCATGTGGATCCTGCACAATTAAGAGGTTTGGGTACTGATCAGGTTTTGGTTCTTGTAAATGGCAAAAGACGTCATCAGTCTGCATTAGTAAATGTAAATGGTACTGTAAACCGTGGTTCAGTTGGTACAGATATGAGTGCAATTCCAGCAACAGCAATTGAGAGAATAGAAATATTACGGGATGGTGCTGCAGCTCAATATGGTTCGGATGCCATTGCCGGTGTAATAAATATTGTATTGAAAAAAAGAACCGGTGTACTGGAAGCGGGGGTAAGTTATGGACAGTATAATACTTCTTATGATAAAAATTATGCTTTATATAAACTGGCAAATAAAACAGATGATCCTTCTGTAAAAGTAAAAGATGGTGGAAATATTCAGGCCTCGCTTGGCTACGGGTTTAAACTTAACAAAGGCTTCCTGAACCTTACGGGTGAATATATTAAGAGAGATGCGACAAACAGAACAGGAACATACACAGGTGCTGTTTATCCAAATGTAAATGGGGTTAACAGAGATGATTCTATTATGGCTTCAAGAGGTCAAACAAGAAATACTTTTGATATGTATGTCGGTAATTCCGAAATGAAAGGTGGCAACCTGTTTTATAATTTTGCTTATCCTGTCAGCGCCAAAACAGAAATATATTCTTTTGGGGGCTATGGAAAAAAAGATGGAAGAGCTGCTGGCTTTTATCGCTATCCAAGTGGAATTCCCGGAAATGCTAAAATATATGCTCCAAGTGTTTTTGCGATTTACCCAAGTGGATTTTTGCCTTTTATCAATTCTGATCTTACGGATGTCTCTGCTTCGTTTGGAGTTCGTACAAAGCTCAATGAATGGAATGCTGACTTCAGTTATACTTATGGGATGAATAAATTTGATTTTACTATTGACAACTCAGTTAACTATTCACAATTTTTTCTTGCCGGAAACAAGCAAACCTCATTTGATGCAGGCGGTTTAAAATTTGGACAAAGTGTTTTCAATGCCGATATCTCAAGAAAATATAATGTACTGAAAGGATTAAACGTAGCAGGAGGATTGGAATTCAGAATTGAAAATTTTAAGGTGAGAGGCGGCGAAGAAGCATCTCATAAAAATTATGATCCTCCCACTGCGGCTTCTGCTGGTGCCCAGGTATTTTCTGGGTTTATAAATTCCAATGATAATAACCGGAATGCAACTTCAGTTTATATTGATTTGGAACAGGATTTCACCAATAATTTTTTGGTAACAGGTGCTTTACGTTTCGAAAATTACAGTGATTTTGGTTCAACTTTGAATTATAAATTGGCGAGTCGTTATAAGATTGGTGAAGGATTTGCTTTAAGAGCATCCATTACTTCTGGCTTCAGGGCGCCTTCTATGCAACAACGTTTTTATGAAAGAACAAGTACATTATTTCAAGGAACTCCATTGGTGCCTGTACAAGCTGGTACATTTACCAACAATAGCAAACCAGCCGAGATACTTGGTATTCCAAAGTTGAAGGAAGAAACAAGTAATAGTTATTCTGTGGGTATTACTGCCAAGCCTTTTAAAGGATTTGAATTAACGGTTGATGCTTACCAGATTGATATAGATAACAGGATTGTGCTCTCTAATAATTTTACCGGAAATGGCAACGCACAATTACAAGCTCAGTTAGATGCTGCAGGAGCCGGTACAGCTAATTTTTTCACCAATGCGATAGACACCCGTGCAAAAGGACTTGAAACAGTATTTTCTTATACTACAAAATTTGCAGGTAAACATTCATTACGGGCTACTTTTGCTGCTATCTTTATTGATAACGAAGTAAAAAAAGGTGCTGACGGAAAACCTATAATTCATGCTTCTCCTGTCTTAATCAACAGCGGACAATTAGGAAGATATTATAACCGGGAAGATCAAAGCCGCATTGAAGTTGCGAATCCTAAAAGTAAACTGAGTCTTACGTTGAATTATAAAGTCAGCAAGTTTGGAGCTATGTTACGGTTTGTAAATTTTGGGAAAGTGCAATATCTTGATCCTACTATTGACCCTGCAAACCCAGGAGCATTCCCGATGAATGCATTTAATGGGAATGCCAGAGAAACACTCGATCAGATGTTTGACTCCAAATTGGTAACCGATTTGTCTTTCTCCTATCAGATAAGGAAGGAGTTTGGAATTACAATTGGTGCAAATAATTTATTGGATGTTTATCAGGACAGGCATACACATAGTGGTAATATGAGTTCAGGTCGTTTTGTGTATAGCCGTAGGGTACAGCAACATGGCTTTAACGGAGCATACTACTTTGTCCGTTTAAAATTTGAATTGCCAACAAAAAAATAATAATTCATTTTTTATAATAAGGCTACCGTATTTTTATTACGGTAGCTTTTTTTTGTTGTGAAACGGGGTTGCCTACATTTGCATATCTTAAAACTAAAATCATGCACAAACGAATCTTGTTTGCTTTTCTGTTTAATGTGATTGTCGGAATCTCATTTGGACAAATAAAATCACCTGATGAATTTCTGGGTTATAAAATCGGAACAAAATATACTCCACACTGGAAAATTGTAAATTATTTTAATCATGCAGCATCGGTTATGAATAAAGTAATAAAGCTTGAGCAATATGGCGCCACCAATGAAGGAAGGCCCTTACTGTTATCTTTTATTTCTTCAGAAGAAAATATGGCAAAGCTGGATGCGATCCGTATAAATAATTTAAGACTGGCTAATCTTGCTGGTGATAAAGCAGCACCCACAGAAGAAGGGGCTCCGGCAATTGTCTGGCTCAGTTATAATGTGCATGGGAATGAAACTTCATCATCGGAAGCTGCAATGATGACTTTATATGCATTGCTTGATCCGGCAAATACAAAAACAAAAGCATGGTTGAAAAATACAGTTGTAATTATAGACCCATGTATCAATCCCGATGGAAGAGATCGTTACGTAAACTGGTTTAATTCTGTTGTTGGCAAAAACATAAATCCAGTTTTGGCAGCCAGAGAACATCGTGAACCCTGGCCCGGTGGCAGAACCAACCACTATAATTTTGATCTTAACCGGGACTGGGCATGGCAAACACAAATTGAAAGTCAACAACGAGTTAAAATGTATAACCAATGGATGCCGTATGTTCATGTTGATTTTCATGAACAGGGAATAAACAATCCTTATTTTTTTGCACCAGCTGCTCAGCCTTTTCATGAAGTGATTACTCAATGGCAACGTGATTTTCAGGTGACACTTGGAAAAAATCATGCAAAATATTTCGATGCCAATGGCTGGTTATACTTTACCAAAGAAGTGTTTGACCTTTTTTATCCGAGTTATGGCGATACGTATCCAACTTACAATGGTGCAATTGGAATGACATATGAACAAGGCGGTGGCGGAGCCGGCGGAGCTGGTGTACTAACAGATGAAGGCGATACACTTACTTTACTTGACAGGGCAACACATCATTTTACAACATCATTAAGTACAATCGAAGTTTCATCCTTAAATGCATCGAAGCTTGTAAAAGAATTCAGAAAATATTTTAATGATGCTATCAGTGCCGGAATTGGTGAATACAAAACTTATCTGGTAAAAAATGGAGAAGCCGATGGAGAACGAATGAATGCCTTAATCAACCTGCTCGAAAAAAATGGAATTCAGTATGAAAGAGCTGAAGGCTCTTCAAGAGGTATGTTTGATGGGTATAATTATGAAAACGGGAAAAATGAATTATTCTCAATTCAACCCGGAGATTTGATTATACAATCACAACAACCACGATCTGCATTGGTAAAAGTATTGTTTGAACCAAAAAGTAAAATAGTTGATTCAGCTACGTATGATATTACAGCCTGGTCATTACCCTATGTGTTTGGTTTAAATGCTTATTCATCCAAAATAAAATTGAATCATTCGGTTAGTACAAAACAGGTAACTATTCAAAATAATGTTTCGGATGCTTACGGATATGTGATCCGTTGGCAGGGAATACAAAGTGCAAAAGCGTTGGGACAATTTTTTCAGAAAGGAGTAAAGGTTCGGTTCAGTGAAACTCCTTTTGAATTAAATGGGCAGAAATTTGAAAGAGGTTCACTTATTATTATTAAGAAAGGAAATGAACGATTTGGGAAATCTATTTCTGGTGTTATCAACGATGTGTGTAATGCAAATAATATTTTGGCTAATACAGTAACAACAGGTTTTGTTGACAAAGGTTATGACTTCGGGAGTAATAAAATCCATTTCATGGATGCTCCAAAAATAGCATTGCTCACCGGCGATGGTGTCAATTCAAATGCTGCAGGAGAAATCTGGCATTTTTTTGAACAGGTACTTGATTATCCCCTGACACTTGTGAATGTAAATGACTTTGGAAGATTAAATCTTTCTGATTATAATGTATTAATAATGACATCGGGTAATTACCGGTTTTTAAATGATAAAGCAACAACCGATCCATTAAAAGATTGGATAAATAAAGGAGGTAGGCTAATTGCAATTGAAAGCGCAGTAGGTCAATTAGCAAAACTGGATTGGGGCATCAAAGAAAAGAAAACAGATGATAGTGCAAATAAGAAAGATACGTATGCAGCTTTAAATACTTATCAGGATAGAGAAAGAGATTTTCTAAAAGGATTTATACCCGGTTCCATTTATAAAGTTGAGTTAGATAATTCACATCCTTTGGCATTTGGATATCCCAAAACATATTATACATTAAAGCAGGATGATGCGATGTTTGAATTTCTGAAAAGTGGTGGATGGAATGTGGGTGTTTTAAAAAAAGAAAACCAGGTAGCCGGATTTGTTGGTTCGAAACTGAAAGAAAAAATTCAGGATGGTGTTTTATTTGGCGTTCAGGATATGGGAAATGGAGCAATCGTATTGATGGCTGATGATATTATGTTCCGTAGTTTTTGGGAAAACGGAAAGCTGATGTTATGTAATGCTGTATTTATGGTTGGGCAGTAGTTGTGTAGTTAGGTGTTGGTAATTAGGAATTAGTAATTAGGAATTTGGAATCTGGAATTAGGAATTGTTGACCTGACATCTAATTTTTGACTATTGACTATTGACTATTAACTGCCAACTGCTGATTTCCGACCGAGTACCGTTAATAAAAATTAGCAACTATTTCAGATTCCAACTATTATTTTCGCTAATTAAATTTTCTGCATGAAAAGATTATTACTGATTTCCCTTTCTCTCTTTTTCTTTCTGAGCTTGTCGAAGAATAATCTCTTAGCTCAAACTCCTTTAAACTGGACATCAGCTGATATTTATTTAGGCATAAAAAAATTAAATGTACTCGGCACCGTATTATATGTTGCAGCACATCCAGATGATGAGAATACAAGATTGATTGCCTATTTCTCCAAAGAAAAATTATACCGTACCGGGTATTTATCAATGACACGTGGTGATGGTGGGCAAAATTTAATTGGGGATGAACAAGGAATTGAATTAGGGTTAATAAGAACTCAGGAATTACTTTCTGCCAGAAGAATGGATGGTGGCGAGCAATTTTTTACAAGAGCATTTGATTTTGGATACTCAAAAAATCCCGAGGAAACATTTACAAAATGGCATAAAGACAAAATATTAAGTGATGTGGTTTGGGTGATTCGGAAATTTCAACCCGATGTAATCGTTTGCCGGTTTCCCACAACAGGAGAAGGTGGTCATGGCCATCATACTGCATCGGCAATTTTAGCAAATGAGGCTTTTACCGCTGCTGCCGATCCAAAACAATTTCCAGAGCATTTTAAAAATGGAGTACAGCCATGGCAGGCTAAACGGATATTATGGAACACTTTTAATTTTGGAAACACAAACACAACCAGTGAAAATCAGTATAAGTTCGACGTAGGTATTTATAATCCATTATTGGGAAAAGGGTATGGAGAAATTGCGGCAGAAAGCAGAAGCCAGCACAAGAGCCAGGGTTTTGGAGTACCTGCCGGCCGCGGTGAAGCATTGGAATATTTCAGAACAACAGGCGGCACACCACCTACAAACGATTTATTTGATGGCGTGGATCAAACATGGAAACGGGTAAGTGGCGGTGAAGCAATTGAAAATAGGGTTGATAGTATATCATCCACTTTCGATTTTTTACATCCTGAAAAATCAGTGAAAAGTTTGGTAAGATTGTATGCATCATTAAAAGGGATGCCAGATAGTTATTGGAAAAATAAAAAACTGGATGAAGTAAAAGTATTAATAGAACAATGTAGCGGATTATTTACCGATTTCACTTCTTCAAATCAGTTTGCAGTACAGACAGATTCAATCCGGATTAATTTTTTCCTGAATAACAGGTTGGGTGCCGATGCGGTTCTTAAAAAAATAGCCATTGATGGTTTTGATACATCTTTTACAAGACCACTTGAAAAAAATAAAAATATAAATTTTGGAAAAACATTTTACGTGCCGGCTTCTAAACCATTTACAAGCCCATACTGGTTAAAAGAAAATATGAGTGAAGGATATTTTAATGTGAGCAATCAGAAACAAATTGGGCAACCAGATATGGACCCTGCATTTATGGTGAGGCTAACCTTGAATATAGAAGGCAATGATTTTATTTTTGATAAGCCCGTTAAATATAAACTTACCGACCCGGTAAGAGGTGAATTGTATCAACCCGTATTTGTTATCCCTGCTATTACAATACTTACATCTCCTTCTCTGGTTTTATTTAAAGATGAATTGAAAGAAGAGAAAGAAATTATTGTTCAGGCCAATTCAAATAAGAATATTCCAAAACCATTGGTTGTAGAACTCAATGCATCCGACACTACTTTTTTTGTAAAAGATACAACTGCAACTGCAAAGTTTCAGACAAAGAATTATTCGTTTACAGTAAATAATAAATATCGCTTCAAGTATGTTGCAGAGTCGGAGGCATCCAGAAAAAAGATGGACTCCATGATGAAGATTGCAAAAGCAAAAAATCTGAATCTTAAAACTGAAAACTTGTCAACACGAGGAGCCGATAAGAAATCTACCTACTATGCTTTTATTCACGAAGGTGATTCTACTGATTATTACCTTGCCATACGTGCAATTAATTATGATCATATTCCTTCTATAAAATATTTTTTTCCCGATGCTGTTAAAGTCATTAATCTGTCTTTAAAAACGTACAACAAGAAAATCGGTTATATCGTCGGTGCTGGAGATAAAGTTCCCGAAGCCCTGGAGCAAATGGGTTATGATGTCACATTGCTGACTGATAAAGAGCTGTCAAGAAATAATCTTTCTCAGTTTGATGCCATTCTTACAGGAGTACGTGCATATAATACCAACGAATGGATGGGAAAGCATTATGATAAACTGATGAAGTATGTGGAGCAGGGCGGCAATTTAATTGTGCAATACAACACGAATAATTTTATCAGCAGTGTAAGATCTAAAATTGCACCCTTTAAATTTAATATCGGACGTAACCGTGTTACCGACGAAAACGCCTCTATCACATTTTTGAAACCCGAGCATCCTGTGTTAAATTTTCCGAACAAAATAACCCAGGAAGACTTTAATGGTTGGATTCAGGAAAGAAGTATTTATCATGCAGCAGACTACGATTCAACGAAATTTGAAACGATACTTGCTATAAATGATCCCGGCGAAATTTCTGATAATTCAAGTTTGATTATTTCGAAATATGGCAAAGGATTTTTTACGTACACCGGATTGGTTTTTTTCAGAGAGCTTCCTGCTGGTGTACCGGGTGCATACAGGTTGCTGGCAAATTTGATTGATTTAAACAGAAAGAAAGCTTTTTAAAAAACCTCACCCCCAACCCCTCTCCAAGGGAGAGGGGATTATGAAAACTCTATTTATTTGAAAAACATGATGAATAAAAAATCACAGGCAGGAAGAAGTGAAGTAGCATTAATGATTGCCATCGTGTTGGGATTAATAATCGGCATACTTATAAAAAAAGTGCGACTTGGAATTATTTTAGGATTAATTATTGGCGGCGCAATCGTATTTCTCAGTTGGCTAAAAACACAAAGAAAAAGCAATGATTGAAAAAGAGGATGATAAAATTCCTTTATTTAAAAAATGGAGCCATTGGTATCTATTTGTTATTGGCTTTTTACTGTTACTGGTACTTCTTTTTTATTACTTCACTAAACGATTTTCATGAAGCAGCTAGATTGGATTGTATTAGTTGTAACGCTGCTGGTAATTATCAGTTACGGTTTGTATAAAAGCCGTACCTCAAAAAATCTGGATGGATATTTTCTTTCTAACCGCAGTTTGCCCTGGGGTTTAATTTTGTTAAGCATTATGGGCACACAAGCAAGTGCTATTACTTTTCTTGCAGCACCCGGACAAGCCTATACCGATGGGATGCGGTTTGTTCAGTATTATTTTGGGTTACCCTTAGCAATGATTGTAATCTGTATTTTCTTTGTTCCCATATTCAGCCGGTTAAAAGTTTATACGGCGTATGAATTTTTGGAAAACCGGTTTGATGGCAAAACAAGAACACTTACCTCTTTTTTATTTTTATTACAACGGGGCGTATCTACAGGTATCAGTGTATTTGCACCTTCATTGATTCTTTCATCTCTGTTAGGATGGAATATTTACTGGACAAATTTATTCATGGGCGGCTTATTGATTATTTATACAATCAGCGGCGGTGCAAAAGCAGTAGCTTATACACAACAGTTACAACTCATTATTATTTTCACCGGCATGTTTCTGGCTGCCTATATGGTGGTACACATGCTACCCGAAGGAGTTGGTTTTATAGATGCACTGCAAGTGAGTGGAAAAATGGGCAAGCTGAATGTGATAACAACGGGTTTTGAAAAAGGAAATGATTTTGACTGGGGCGATAAATATAATATTTGGAGTGGTGTTATCGGTGGATTTTTTCTTGCACTATCTTATTTTGGGGCCGACCAGAGCCAGGTAGGAAGATACCTGACAGCAAAATCTTTGCGGGAAAGCAGAATGGGTTTGTTAATGAACGGCCTGGTGAAAGTGCCCATGCAGTTTGCAATATTATTAATTGGCGCATTGGTTTTTACTTTTTATCAATTCAATAATGCACCGTTATTTTTTAATCAAAGTCAGTTAACAAAAGTTGAAAATTCAATTTATAAAGACTCATTGCTCGTTGTGCAAAAACAATACGATGATTTGAGTGAACAAAAGAAAACGGTTGTAATGGCATTTTCAAATGCGGGCACAAAAGAACTAGGCAATGAGAAAGCTGTTGAGTTAAAACAATTGCAGTATCAGTCGGACAGTTTACGTAAAAAAGTAAAAACCTGGATGATGACAAAAGCCGTAGGTGGTGATGACAACGATACAAATTATATTTTTCTCCGCTTTGTAGTTGATAATCTTCCGGCCGGATTGGTGGGTTTGTTAATTGCTATTATTTTTCTTGCATCCTGGGGTAGTATAGCAGCCGCTATTAATTCGCTTGCATCAAGTACGATGATCGATTTTCATAAACGATTTTCAAAAAAAGACTGCACAGAAAAAAAGGATTACCATACTTCAAAATATTATACATTGGCATGGGGTATCTTTTGTATTATCATTGCTATGTATGCTCATAATATGGGCAATAGTTTAATCGAAACGGTAAATGAACTGGGATCTTTGTTTTATGGTTCTATACTCGGTGTATTTCTGGTTGCTTTCTTTTTTAAGAAAATAATAAATGGCACAGTTGTTTTTTATGCAACTTTAATAACGCAGTTATTGATTTTTGCAATTTATATTCCGACGAAATTAAAAATCTTCGGATTAAGTTTTCTTTGGTTAAACCCGATCGGAGCTTTTGGTGTGATTCTTTTTAGCTTACTCCTGAATCAAGTATTGAATAAAAGAATGACAAGCATTTCTAAAGTATCGTAACATCATTTTATTAGAATTTTATGCAAGTGAATATAAAATGAAACTTCACCACCTTCGAGTCTTGTCATGCCTGTCCGCCAACGGCGGAGAGGCAACTCAGAAACATCTAACCTATGAAGTCTTTTAATTTAAATGCAAACTCAATAATCAATTCCTTAAGAGATTCCTCTCCGCCGATGGCGGACTTCGGAAAGACAAGACTCCTACGTATTGATTATTTATATAGAATTCAAACTTCGGTACAATTGAAAAATACAGGATTGCTGTTTAATTGCCGAATGTATAGCGGTATTCTATTCTTCCGGTTTGTTGTTTGTAGCGGTTAAACAATACTTCTTTTGTCTTTAATCCCCTTTCATTATATTGAAAACGCCAGATGATATACGCAATTCGTGTATCACTTACGGTAGATATTTTTTGTAGAACCTGGTTGTTTCCATCATACTCAAACATAAAATCAGGCAGTAATTTTCCAGCTTTTTTATTATAGCGTACAATGTCCGACAATCTGTTTTGAGCATCGTAATAAAATAAAACTGAATCAAACCGTATTCCTTTTCTTATCAGGATTTCATCGGCTACATTGTTTCTTTCATCCATACTAAATTGGTAAAGTGTGCTATCCTTTCCATTCATAATTTTCCACATTTTTTCTGGCTGTCCGGTTGTGTTGTAAATCCATTTATGCTCTTCATAAATTTTTACATCGTTATCTATATTTGAAACTGTGTTAAAAACGGAAAGTATTTTCCCATTATTATCATATTTATATGTTGAAACACTTTTTGCACCATTTGCTGAATCAGTTTGAACAGCAAGTTTGCCTGTTTCATCAAAGCGATAATAAATAGTCGATTTTACTTTTTCAGCATATGAAGAAATTTTCAGCAGACGGCCATTTTCTTTTATTTCCTGTAATTCAATAAAATCAGTATTCTTTATTCCTTCAGCATCAAACCCAATTGCATTTACCGAAGCAACTTTATTAGCGGTATAATTTTTCATCCGCTGATTCAATTCTTGAGTGCCAATAATATCGTTGTAGTAAAATTGAGATTGTGCTGAAGCTGCATAGAAAAAAAAGAGAAGGGATATTAGGTTTTTCATTGGACGATTAACTTGTTGGTGCAAAAATACCGGAATTGTATATTAAAACGGGAAAGAATATTGAATTGTACTTTTTGTAAGTATTTTTAAGAAAATTTTAATAGTGAGCCACGCACCACAGCGCATAGAAAAGGATTGTCTTAATTGCGGCACTATTGTACAGGGTCATTATTGCCAGAATTGTGGTCAGGAAAATATTGTGCCCAAAGAAACTTTCTGGCATATGTTCACACATTTCTTTTATGACATCACCCATTTCGATGGCAGTTTTTTTACCACTTTAAAAGATTTGTTATTCAAACCCGGTTTTCTTACTAAGGAATATATGAAAGGCCGCCGGAAATCCTACCTGCATCCAGTTCGGATGTATGTTTTTACATCTGCTGTTTTTTTTCTGGTGTTCTTTTCATTGTACAATGTAAAAGAATCAGATATTAAAATTAATACCCCGGCAACAATTGATGTGCCGGGTAATAAAAACGATTCAAGTGATCGTATTAACATTTCGAATGTTCCAGACTTAAAACCAATCGGGGATAGTTTGGGTACTATGAAAATTGATACAACTCAAAAAAACAAAATAGATAAAGGTGTATTTAATGTAAACTTTGGCAGGGCTGTTCAATATAAAACTGTAAATGAGTACGATTCTGCAGAGCGTAGTGTGCCGAAAAATAAAAGAGACAACTGGTTTGTGAGATTAATTACTAAAAAATCAATTACGATTAACCAGCGTTACAAGGGCAAGGAAAATACTTTAATGGTTGATTTGTCAAATAAATTTATTCATTCAGTTCCTTATATCTTGTTTGCATCGCTGCCCCTGTTTGCATTGTTTTTAAAATTACTTTATATCCGCAGAAAACAATTCTATTATGCCGACCATGGGGTGTTTCTTATTCATCTTTATATTTTTACTTTTCTTTTTATGCTGCTTTGGTTTTTGCTGGATAAACTGGAAAAAATTACGCATTGGAAGGGTATTGGTTGGGTACAAGCGTTACTTGTCCTGATTGGTTTATTTTACACATTAAAGGGGCTAAAAAATTTTTACGGGCAAGGTTGGGGTAAAACAATTTTTAAGTTTATACTCTTTAATGTATTTTGTTTGCTGGCAGCAGTAATACTGTTTGTTGTATTCGGCTTTTTTTCATTTTACCAGATATAATATTTGCACATGACTACCAACGCGGATTCTTTTTTAAGACTCGTAAAAATTATGGATGAATTGCGGGAGCAATGTCCGTGGGATCAAAAACAAACGATACATACGTTACGGCACCTGACTATTGAAGAGTTATATGAACTTACTGATGCAATAACCGAAAATAACTGGAAAGGAATAAAAGAAGAGTTGGGCGATGTAATGCTGCATCTTTTATTTTATGCAAAAATTGGAACAGAGCAAAATCAGTTTACATTAGATGAAGTGATTAATGGTATCTGCGATAAATTAATTTTCAGACATCCCCATATCTATAGTGATACAAAAGTACAGGACGAAAATGAAGTGAAAAGAAATTGGGAAAAGCTAAAATTAAAAGAAGGGAAAAAATCTATTTTAAGTGGTGTGCCCAGGTCGTTGCCTGCAATGGTGAAAGCAATGCGGCTACAGGAAAAAGCAAAGCAGGTAGGTTTTGAATGGGAAAATAGAGAACAGGTTTGGGAGAAAGTGGAAGAAGAGATTTCGGAGTTACAGTCGGCAATCATCAATCATCAATCAGCAATCAGCAGTCAGCAACCGAATGTTGGTAATCTGCAATCTGAAATCGCCAATCCGCAATCTGAATATGGAGACAATGCAATTGAAAGAAGAAAACTTGAAATGGAAGACGAATTAGGAGATGTATTTTTCTCTTTAATAAACTATGCACGGTATTTGCAGATAGATGCGGAAAATGCCCTGGAGCGAACAAATAAAAAATTTATTCAGCGATTTTCTCAAATGGAAGAAGAGGCAACGAGACAAAATAAAAATCTGTATAATATGAACCTGGATGAAATGGATGCTATCTGGAATACCATCAAGTTACAAAAACCGAAGTGAAGAAAAAAAGATTAAATACGTTTTATTCCATAAACGGATTGTTGTTTTCTGCAATTCTTTTTCTAACGCTGTCTTTTATTTTTAATACGTTATATACAGATCATACTTCTGTAAAACGGGAATCAATTTTATTAGAGAAGTATATAAAAAATTATCAACAGCGATTTGATAAATTACTTGCCGATACACAGCTATTACGAAAATTTGCGTTAGGTAGCTACAGTCAAACAGAAATTAAAAGTCTGGTGAATGAACCATTTGGTTTTTACTTGTACCAGATTAAACCCAGCGGATTAATTGAAACAAAATTATGGAACAATCAATACGTAGTACCAACGGAGCTAGATTTCAATAAAACACAAACTGAAAATTTTATTACACTTGCAAATGGTACGTATGTTCAGGTAAATAAAAAAATAGTAGTAAGCGGCGTAACAGGATATTTAGCTGGCTGTTTACTCATCCCTGTCAGTTCAAATTATTTTATAGAAACGGATTATCTGCCTCAGTCATTTTATTATAGTGAAGATGCGGGAAAGCGAATTGCTATAAGTGAAACACCAACTGATTTCCCCATCAATTCTTTAACGGGCAATACCCTTTTTTATCTTATTCAAAAAGCTTCGGGTGCAGTTGCCTATAACAATTGGTTTACATTAGTTCTTCGGTTTACCGGACTATTTTTTCTCTTGTTATTTTTTCATTTTTTGTCAGAAAAAATTGCAGCGAAGCATGGAGTATGGAAAGGGATTGCAACACTTTCTTTTTTAGTTATCCTATTACGATTGCTGCTTTACCTGGAGCCGGATATTTTTAATTTCCGGCAGTTTGAATTATTTAATCCCAGAATTTATGGTTCTTCGGGTTTGCAACGTTCATTGGGCGATTTATTATTAAACTCATTGTTGCTTTGCTGGATTTTGGTTTTTGCCTGGAGCAAAACAAAAAATGTCGAACCGCTGATTACCATCAAATCTGATTTTCAGAAAAGACTCTTTGCTTTTTTTGCATTGTTGATTTTAATATTGTCCACTTTTTTTCTTGCTTCGGTTATCAAGAGTATGGTAGCGGATTCTAAAATTTCATTTGATGTCACCAATTTTTTTAGCCTTGATATTTATTCTGTTATTGGATTAATTGTATTGGCAAGTTTATCGCTTGCCTATTATTATTTTACTCAGATTTTGTTCAGAATTTTATTTCAGGCATTCAGCAGCCAGGTTCTGGTTACCTACTTTGCAATCGCAGTTACAGGACTTATTTATCTCACCCTGAAATTCGGTAAGGCCTCCGTTTTATTTTACCTGCCCGTTTTGGGGTGGTTGCTGATTTATGCATTCATTGTCCAAAAACAACGGGAATTTCTTACACGTTTCAAAATAAATATTGCCGGTATTTTGTTCTGGATTTTTATATTTACTTTTTCAGTTTCACTAATTATTCTTTCCGAAAATAAAAAAGTAGAATGGGAGCGTAGAAAAATATATGCAGAGCGATTGGCAACACAAACGGATCCTTCCAGCGAACGGATACTGAATATTGCGCTACTGTATTTCGATGATGAATTTCTTACCGGAAATTTTTATCGGTTTATTAATGAAGAAAAAGGAAAAAAAATCCGGGATAGCATTTTAAATGAAAACTACCGCGGCTATCTGAATAAGTATGATACAAAACTGTATTTATTTGATGAAAAAGGAAAACCGCTTTTCAATAATGATGCATTGGATTTTGAAACGCTGAATAATATCTTCACCCAACAAGCCCAGGTTACAAAAAACACGGATCTGAAGTATTACGAAATATCATATGATCGGTTTAAGTATATAACCAAAAAAAATATCAAGGATGAGTCTGGAAAATATTTAGGTTCCTTATTTATTATTTCCGACCCCAAAAAATATAGTAGTGATGCATTGTTTCCGGAATTATTTAAGCAGTACCGGAAAACAGATCCGGAGAGCTCACCGATTTATTCATCTGGAATTTATAGTGCAAAAAAATTAATTTCATCGTCTAATAATTATCAGTTTGCCACTTCATTATCTGATAAAGGACTACCGGAAGCAGAATATGAAAAAAAGCGGAATGGTGACTTTGATGAACTCTGGTATAGAGCCGGAAATGAAAAAGTAGTAGTAATGGCACGAAAAAGGCAAACATGGATTGAAGCCATTTCATTATTCTCGTACCTGTTCTGCGCTTTTTTGTTTTTAGTATTGATTGTTCAGCTTATCTCATTTATACTAATAACAAAATTGCAATGGCAGAAAATCAAAGATAATCTGCAATTAAATATTGGCTCCCAAATTCACACAACTGTAATTTTTGTGAGTCTTCTTTCTTTTATCATTATTGGTATAGCCACGATTTCATTTTTCAAAGAAAGATATTTAAGAAATAATAACGATAAATTAAGTCGTACAATGCGGATAATGGTTAATGAGATGCAGAAGAAGCAATCGGACCAGGCAGTGTTTGACGATGTGATAAAGATTTATGACTCCGTCTCATTACACAAACTCCAGACCTTGATTGATGAAGTTTCTGATATTCACGATATTGATGTGAATGTATACGATTTGGAAGGTAATCTTCAGGTTTCAAGTGAAGCTACTGTTTATACGAAAGGTGTATTAAGTAAAAAGATGCATCCACTTGCTTTTTTTGAATTAAATAAAATGCGGTTGGTTCATTTTGTACAAGAAGAAAAAATTGGCAAACTTACTTATCTCAGTATTTATGCGCCGGTTCGGGATGAGCAAAAAAACGTGTATGCATATTTGAATATTCCTTATTTCGCATTGCAGCGGGAATTGAATCAGGACATTTCTAATTTTTTAGTTACCATTATCAACCTGAATGCATTTATATTTCTTATTGCTGGTATTATTGCATTGTTTGTTACGAATCGAATTACAAATTCTTTTTCTGTTATCAGTGATAAAATGAAAGAGATAAGTCTTGCAGGTAAAAATGAAGAAATTGTTTGGAAACGCAGAGACGAAATTGGTGAATTGGTAAAAGAATATAATAAAATGGTGGCGAAATTAGGTGAGAGTGCAATAGCATTGGCAAAAAGCGAAAGGGAAGGTGCATGGCGTGAAATGGCAAGGCAGGTAGCCCATGAAATAAAAAATCCATTGACGCCAATGAAATTAAGTATACAGTATTTGCAAAAAGCAATTGATAGTAATCAACCGAATGTAAAAGAGCTTTCTTCGAGTGTAGCAAGCACATTGGTAGAACAAATTGATCATCTTACAAAAATTGCATCCGACTTTTCGCAATTTGCTAATATTGGAATTACAAGTACTGAAATTTTTGATCTGCATGAGGTAATTGCGTCATTGAAAGATTTATATCAATCAAGTCCCGGTGTAGATTTTAAATGGAACCCGGTAAACGGGAAACTGTTATTGAATGCAGACCGTACGCAAATGAATCGCTTATTCACTAATCTTTTTGCGAATGCATTGGAAGCATGTAATGGAAATTCGGATTGCCGGATAACAGTTAATGAAGAAAAAGAAAACGGTAAGATACGTATCCGGGTTACGGATAATGGTGAAGGAATACCCGAAGAAATGCAATTGAAAATTTTTATCCCAAATTTCACCACCAAAACTTCCGGTACAGGATTAGGGCTTGCCATGTGTAAAGGAATTGCAGAACAAGCAAAGGGAAATATTTGGTTTGAGACTGAATATAAAAAAGGAACAACTTTTATTGTGGAGTTACCAATTATAAACTAAAGCCCCTTTAACTTTCTTATTCTTGCAAGATAATTTTCAAACTCCTTTAAAGAAAATGAACTAAGGTTTTGTTCCTTTGTTACACCACCTTTTTGTGCAGCTAATGTTCCATACTTTATATCCTGGTATCCATCCAGTGCATGTGCATCCGGATTAATAGAGATAAGAACATTTTTTTCCAACGCATAATCAATGTACTTCCAGTCAATATCCAGGCGACGGGGGTGTGCATTTAATTCAATAACCACATGGTTAGCGGCACAGGCATCTACAATTTTTTTATGATCAACCGGATAACCGTTTCTGCTCAGAAGCAATCTTCCGGTCATATGTCCGAGTATTGTGGTGTATGGATTTTCAATTGCTTTTATCAGCCGCATCATAGCTTTCTCCTCACTCATTTTAAGATTGCTGTGAACGGAGGCAATAACCAAATCGAAAGTTGATAGAATCGTATTCGGGTAATCCATCGATCCATCTCCGAGGATATCACACTCAATACTTTTAAAAATTTTAAATCCTTTAAATGTATCATTCAGCAAATCAATCTGACGATGCTGCTCACGTATTCTTTCTTCCGTTAATCCATTAGCATAGGCTGCCGCTTTCGAATGGTCAGAAATAACTAAGTATTCAAACCCATGCTTGATACATTCTTCCGCCATTTCTTCCAGCGTATTGTTTCCATCGCTCCATTTACTATGGCTATGAATGATTGCTTTTATATCGGATGGTTCAATCAATACCGGCAATGCTTTGTCTTTCGCTTTTTTAATACTAGTTGGGGACTCTCTAAGCATCGGTGGAATAAAATCAATATTTGCTTGGGTAAAAATGATTTCATCATCTTCCGTTTCAACACCTGTATATTTTAGTTTTGGAAATTCTTTTGTAAATGCCTCAACAAATTCTTTTGTTCCGGTTGTTGAAAATAATTTTTCAGCCCTGTTCGCTTTACCAAAATAGATCCGCAGCTTCAATCCGTTTTTTAATTGGTATAAAATTGAATCTTGGGTTTCTTCTAATAATTCAGGCGGTTGAGCCGTTTCAAATTTTGGTTTTATGTTTTCGATATCCTCCAGAACAATAAACTCCAATTCTTCCAGGGTAAGTTCGTGCCTGCGGTATGCACCCGTTACGCTGACTTTTTCAGGAGAGAATAATTTTTGCAAATAAGGTTCTACCATGGATACTAAAGCTTCAGCTTCGGCAAAAAGAAAATGCCCCTGCTTGCTCATGTAAAATTCAATCGC
>JANPEU010000134.1:0-16363 GCA_031423175.1 Bacteroidota bacterium | reverse complement strand
CACCCCATTAATACATTTATCCTGCCCTTTTACAATAAGCCACCAGGCAGCGGGTGGCTTTTTTATGCCATATATTTTAAAGTTGCTGTTTGCCCTCATTAATTACCAAATGTGTGAATCATATAACTTAATAAGCTTTTTGTATAACAGTTAAAAGCCGGGAGCAACTCACCTTTACAACTCATCATTTAAAACTCATACTTATGCCTTTACTAACTATTCTTATTGTCCTGGTCGTTGTTGGTGTTATTCTATGGCTTGTAAACACCTATATCCCCATGGACCGAAAAATTAAAAACATTCTCAACATTGTTGTGGTAATTGTTGTTGTTATTTGGTTACTCCAGGCATTTGGTGTAATGGGGTCATTAAAATCATTGAAAATTTAAATGGTGATTCAACTTTATAAAATTGTGGCACAAAATCTGATTAAGTGCCATGAAAATATTAAAAAATAAAAAAATAATATCATGAGACGGCATTTAACCAGCCCCCGGTTTTCAACAGCACTGATTTTAGCAACTGTATTACTTATTGCAGTGGCTATTCTTCATTTCAGTAATCCTGCAGGCTGATTAAATAACGTTTTATAAAATACGAAATATTTCATTCACTGAACACGGATGAACAGAAATTGTTTCATCTGAAACATAAAAACAGTTGGCCAAATTTTTTTATTTTCAACATAAGAATAACAGATTTTAAAATAACAATAAAACAAAATAAAATGGATCAACAAATTATTGATGCTGCCGTACAACTGCCGCTGGGAGATAAAGCCCTTGAAACTCCTTTACATAAAATAAATATTGGCTCATTTTTGAAGCAGATAAAAAAAGATAAGTCCTGGAAAGATAATGACCGCAATACACTTACCGTTCTTAAAACAAGCAGTATGCGCATTGTACTTTATGCTATCCGGAAAGGTGCAGAAATGATCAAACAAAAAAGAGATGGCAAAATAACACTACAGGTATTGGAAGGTAAATTGGTTTTTAATTCAGGTGGTGAATCAGTAAAACTCGGCACCGGGCAAATGCTGGTACTTGATGAAAGTGCTGCGTACAGCCTGCTGGCCAGTAAAAAATCATATTTCCTGCTAACATTTACAAAAGCCTGTATTGATAAATAATATTTTTTCAATGACTTTCTATAGTTGATAAATTATTTGACACTGCGCTATAATAAAATTCTATGAATACCAACAGACTTTCAAAAACGCTTACAGCAGCTTTAAATACTCAAATCACAAAAGAAGCATCTGCTGCACAGATTTATTTATCTTATGCTGCATGGTCAGATGGACAGGGGCTTACTGGTATTGCTAATTTTTTATTCAGGCATGCACATGAGGAACGTAACCACATGATGAAAATACTGGAGTACATTTTAAAAAGAGGCGCAAAAGTAATTATAACCGCTATACCTGCTCCGCCTGAACCTCCGGTTAGTATCAATAATTGCTTTGAAAAAGTTTTTGCCCACGAAGTAGATAATACAAAAGCTATTTATAAAATTGCAAAATTAAGTTTTGATGAAGAAGACTGGGCTACCTGGAATTTTATGCAATGGTTTGTAAAAGAACAAACGGAAGAAGAAATGCTTGTAATGAACTTATTAAATAAAATGAAAATTGCAGGCGGCGAAAAAATAAGCAACGATGCTTTATATTCCCTGGACAGAGACCTTGAAAATACACCCGATGATTCGAGAATGGCACAGGATGTAACTGCTGAAAATCCTTAAGATAAAAAACCGGGGCAATAGCTGCAACTCCTATCGCTCTGAATTTATTCCATTTACAAACATGTGATTCATATAACTTATTTCAATAGTTATATAATACTATATCATTCAAAGCAGCACATCTTTACATCTCACCAGTCAGCCGGTTTATGTTTCCCCATTCTGAAAACAAAACACCGCAAACAAAAAATGCTGCCTGTAATATTTAATTACTCCATTTAAAAATAAACAAGAAATGAAAATTTTACAAAAAACCATATTAGTGTTTGTTTTTCTGATTACGTTAATCACGTTGTTTTCTGTTTGACAAACAGTTTCTGCATCAAAACAATTCCATTAAATACAATGAATCTTAAAATAAATAATTTTTGGCAAAGTTTTTTTATATACTTCCCAAATAAAATGATACAATGAGCACTTTAAATATCAAAACTCTGCACTTCAATGTTAAAAGTATTTTGGCTTTTATTTCCCTTTCTATAGCAGAAAGCTCTTATGGACAATCAATTCCTGCTAAAGTTTCAAATGACTCTTTATATAAAATAGTTATTGCTGGCCCGCAATATAATACTGACCCATCTCATCAGAAACGATGGGGCACTCATTACCGTAAAGAATGGGCTACACCGGTAAAAGTCAGAATAGTAAAACTGGATACGCTGGCAGGCGGGTTAATACCATATGAACGTGGTGGCGGACGTCAATCAAAAACATTAAGGTTGCGGGACGCACAGGGAAGGGAATATGTATTGAGAAGCATTGATAAATCATTTGGCGGGGCATTACCGGAAATTTACCAGGGCACTTTCATTGAATCCATTATTGATGACCAGGTTTCTATTGCGCATCCTTATTCATCTGTCGTTATTGCTCCTATGGCCGAAGCAGCTAAAATTTATCATACATGGCCGGAAATTATTTTTATACCTGAACAACCGGCATTGGATACTTTTAATAAAGATTTTGCCAACCAGCTTTATCTTTTTGAACAACGCCCCGATGAGAACTGGGAAACAGCATCAAATTTTGGCAATTCAAAACAAATTGTCGGAACAGAAAAATTACTGGAAGAACTTTTAGAAGATAATGAACACCGCGTTGATCAGTTATCTTTTGTAAGAGCAAGGTTATTTGATTTTTTTATCGGCGATTGGGGAAGGCACGAAGATCAGTGGCGTTGGGCAGTTTTTAAAGATGGTGATGAAAAAACATTCAGGCCCGTTCCAAGAGATCGTGACCAGGCTTTTACCAAATTGGATGGAAAAATGCTGAGCCGTGTAATTTCATTTGCAGGATTCAGTCATTTGCAATCATTCGATTCTACTATTAAAGATATTACCACCTATAATTTTCCTGCCCGCAATCTCGACAGGCGAATGGCCAATGAACCCTCATTGAATCAATGGATAGATATTGCAGAAGATCTGAAACGTTCACTTACCGATAAAGTTATTGAGCAGGCTGTGGGCCTTCTTCCCCCCGAAGTGTTTCCTGTTTCAGGGAATGAAATGATCAGTAAATTAAAATTACGCCGTAATCATCTCGCTGAATATGCAACTACTTATTATAAATTTCTTGCGAAAAATGTTGATATTCCCGGCAGTGATAAAAAAGAATTTTTCGAAATAAGCAGGGTAAATGACAATGAGACTACTGTAAAAATATATAAGATTAAAAAAGATGGGGACCGGAAAAATAAGCTTTTATACAACCGTACATTTTTTACGAATGAAACAAATGAAATAAGATTGTATGGTATGGATGACAACGATGTGTTTCGCATCAATGGATCAGCCGGCAAAGGAATTCTTATCCGCATCATCGGAGGAGAAGGAAAAGATTCAATACTTGATGGCTCATCGGTAGCAGGCAGTAAAAAATTAACCCAGGTATATGATTCGGAAAGTAGCGGGTTTATTTCTTCTGCAGAAACCAGGCTGCATATCAGTAATGATTCTGTATTGAATTCATACAATTATAAAAGCTTTGACTATGATGACAAAGGCATTAGTATAAAACCAGGATTTCTTTCCCTCACATTTGGCTTTGGTAAAAAAACAGAACAATGGGGCAAAGAGCCGGTCGGCAATGACCAAAGTATTAAAGTGAAATATTCTTTTAATCGTGCTGCCGTTAATATTGAATACAATAATACTTTTTACCAGGCACTTGGAAAATGGAATGCTGTAATTACAGCAGGCGCAGGAGTACCTTCTGTTGTCAATTTTTTTGGTGTAGGTAATGAAAGCAGCTATTCTACTTTTAACAGGAGTTATTTTCGTTTGCGCAGCCATGAGTATTATGGAAAGTTAGGCATCAACAGGAAGTTGGGTTCGCATTTCGTGGAGTTAGGCGGGTTTTATCAAACAGTAAAAATTAAGCGGGATGTAGATCGTTTTATAAAAGCATATTCGGGCAGCAACTACGAACTTGATTTGGAAAGAAAACATTTTGCCGGTGGAGAAATAAAATACAAATATCTAAAAACCGATGACCCAATTGTTCCGGTTAAAGGATTTAGTTTTCAAACTGCTGCATCATACACTTTTAATTTGAAAGAACAGGATCGTTCATTTACCCGGCTTTCATCTGATGCTGCACTTTATATTCCTGTATTAAAAAATATTTCACTTGCTTTTCGTGCCGGTGGTTCCACCATCAATGGCAACCCTGAGTTTTATCAGTTAAATACATTGGGCAGTCATGAAAACCTCCGCGGTTTTCGTAAACAACGATTTTATGGCAAACAAAGTTTTTATAGCAATAATGAACTGCGCTTAATATTCAATGCAAGAAGCAAAGTATTTAACGGTAAAATAGGGCTGATAGGATTTTATGATATTGGCCGTGTATGGTATCCCGGTGAGCAATCAGACACCTGGCATGCAGGTTATGGCCCCGGACTATTTCTTTCCTTATTTAACAAAGTGACATTAAGCGCTGCATATGGTATTTCCAAAGACGATCCTGTTATTACAGCCTATGTTGGGTTTTATTTCTAACCGGAAATTGCTGTAAAACAAAAAAATAAAATTTTGGTAACTACTCTGAAAAATACTTTTACTGAAGCAGGTAATGTCACATTATTTACTGTTCGTTTTTTTAAGGAAGTTATCAGACCGCCTTATGAACTAAAAGAATTTTTACGACAATGTTATACGATTGGTTATAAATCCATGCCGCTGGTTGCTATCACAGGTTTTATAATGGGGTTGGTACTTACCATTCAGTCACGGCCTACATTGGCGGAGTTTGGTGCAGAGTCCTGGCTACCCGGCATGGTTGCGCTTTCATTGATACGTGAAATTGCTCCTGTTATTACTGCGCTGATCTGTGCAGGAAAAATTTCTTCCGGCATTGGAGCAGAGTTAGGATCGATGAAAGTAACCGAGCAAATAGATGCGATGGAAGTATCAGCTATTAACCCTTATAAATATCTGGTAGTAACAAGAGTGCTTGCTACCACACTGATGGTTCCAATCTTAGTAATTTTTGCAGATGGCATTGGAATTTTGGGTGGCTTTGCAGGAATTAATATTCATAGCGATGTTACCTTGTACAGGTATTTTGCACAGGTTTTAGCCTCTCTGGAATTTTTAGATATTGTACCCGCCACTATTAAAACTTTTTTCTTCGGATTCTTTATTGGATTGATTGGTTGCTATAAAGGATTCACTGCCGCCAACGGAACTGAAAGTGTAGGTAAGGCTGCTACCTCAGCAGTAGTAACGGCATCGCTTACTATTTTTATTATTGATATGATTGCTGTACAGTTAACCGATCTTTTATCCTGAATAAAAAATGATACAAACAGATACATATATAAAAAAACAACCCGTCGCTGATTACTCAACGCCTGTAATAGATATAAAAGGACTGTATAAGTCTTTTGAAAAAAATACGGATATACTAAAAGGTGTTGACCTTACTGTAAAAAAAGGTGAGAACCTTGTTGTACTTGGAAAATCTGGTTCGGGTAAATCAGTTTTAATAAAATGCCTGGTAGGATTAGTAGCAGCAGACAAAGGCGAATTAAAAGTGTTTGATACAGATATTACCAAACTTAATAACCGGCAACTAAATGAAGTAAGAGTCCGGATTGGTTTTCTTTTTCAGAATTCAGCACTGTATGATTCAATGACGGTACGGGAAAACCTGGCGTTTCCATTAAAACGTCATTCAAAAAAATTAACCAAAGAAGAAATCGAAGATTCAATAGAGGCTGTTCTGGAAAGTGTAGGGCTAAAAGAAGCCATTGATAAAATGCCATCCGAATTATCGGGTGGTATGCGAAAAAGAATCGGGCTGGCTCGTACCCTTATTTTACACCCGGAGATAATTTTATATGACGAGCCAACTACAGGTTTAGATACGATCACCTCCCGGGAAATAAGTGAATTGATACTGAGTGTTCAAAAAAAATACAAAACAACCTCCATTATCATCACACATGATATGGCCTGTGCAAAATTGACCGGCGACAGACTGGTAATTTTAAAAGATGGTGTGATGGTGGCAGAAGGCAGCTATGAAGCACTGGAAAAAAGCGATGATGCATGGGTGCGTTCATTTTTTATTTAACCATTTATAAAAAAATAATTTTATGCATAAGGAAACCGGGTCGTCATGGAAATTGGGGATCTTTGTAATACTGGGGTTAGCGTTATTTGTTTCAACAATCTATTTTGTGGGCAAACAAAAAAACATATTTGGAAATACGTTTCACTTAAATGCAAAGTTCAAAACGGTAAGTGGCCTGAAAGTCGGCAATAACGTTCGCTTTTCAGGTATCAATATCGGAAATGTATATGATGTGGAATTGCTAACGGATACTTCTGTAATGGTTGAACTGGTGATTAAAAAAAAATACCAGGAGTTTATTAAAACTGATGCAAAGGCCAGTATTGGTTCTGACGGTTTGATGGGTGATAAAGTATTAACCATTTCTCCCGGTACCGCTGGTAAAAGCGCAGTAAAGAATGGAGAACTTATTATGACTAAAAATGCAATAGAAATGGAAGATGTAATGCTGAGTGCAAAAACCAGTGTGGATAATGCCGGTATTATAACAGACCAACTGGCACAGTTTACCACCAAAATGAATAATGGCAATGGCGCCTTATCCAAACTGATAAGTGATGAGGAGTTTTCCGGAAGTCTTCAAAGCACACTTCTTAATCTGCAATCCGCAACAAATGAGTTTGCCTTGTTTACTGCGAAAATTAATAATAGCGGATTGTCTGAGGCGCTGGACTCAACCATGATTAATATACAGGGAGCCACAAAAGGATTGAATGAAAATATGGAAGCTGTACAAAGTAATTTTTTATTAAAAGGGTTTTTTAATAAAAAGAAAAAAGCCGAGGCTAAAAAAGCGGCTGATTTAAAAAAAGAAGAAGACAGAAAAAAGAACCTGCAAATTAAAAAAGCTGCAGATTCGCTAAAGAGGATCAAAGCAGTAATTCCTGTAGAAAAAACAACAGGCAGTTAAACATACTAATGCTGCATTAATTAATCAGCAAAGAATACAGTACTATTTTTATCTTAAGTGACTGTCTGCATATTACAATCTTGAAATGGAACCACATAGGCACATAGAAACATAGGTTTCCACATAGCAACTCAATTTAAAAAATCTATGTGTGTATTTCTATGTGATTTATGTGCCTATGTGGTTCAAAAAATATATGGTTCCTTCATCAGGGTAGTAAGTATATTAAATAACATTCAACCGGATATATTATCAAAGAATCTTCTTTCTCATTGTGCTAACACAAAAGCATAATCGCTGCTTACCACAGTTATACCCACATTTGCCACGCCCCTATCCACTATCAATCAACCGATAGCCCCCTGAATATATTAAATACATTTTTTAGAAAAAAATGAAAATAAATCATGGCACGGTTCTGGACTATGGGGTAAGTACGTAAAAAAAATCTTTTCAAATTAATGTACAGCTGAATTTGAAAAGATATTTTGATTTCAAATTTTCTAAATTTATAAAACCTAAATTATGACAAATACAAATGAGCCAAAGGCTACACTAACATACCATGAAATACCTCGTAAAAATTCCAAAAATATAATCATTGGATTTTTAACAGTGGCCTTAATAGGCACAACAGGTTATTTACTGGTTGATAAAAGCAAAACAAGTGATGTAATAGTACAGCAAAAAACAGAAATCGCACAAGTAACTGATGAAAAAAGCGATGTACAAAGAAGTTTTGATGAATCATTGGCAAGGCTCGATAGTATGTCAGGCATTAATACAGATTTATCAAAAAAATTAACCAATAAAAATTCAGAGATAGCAAAAGCAAAAACTGAAATCCGCAGTATATTGAATAAAAGAAATGCAACTGCTGCAGAATTAGCAAGAGCAAAAGTGTTAATCTCATCATTGAATGATAAGATAACAACAATGGAACAGGAAGTAGCAAGGTTAACAACAGATAATCAAACTTTAACCCAGGACAAAGTTGTTTTAACGCAGGATAAAGAAGTGCTGACACAGGAAAAAGTCAAATTAACAGAAGATCTTACAGCTACAACAATCATTAAAGAAGACCTTACAAAGAAAGTTGATATAGCTTCCACATTAAACGCTTCGAATATTGCCATTACTCCGGTAAATGTAAAAAGTGGTGGAAAAGAAAAAATTACAGCTACAGCAAAACGTGTTGACAAACTGATGATATCATTTGATGTAAACAACCGTATTGCAGAACCAGGTATGACAGATGTGTTTGTGATTGTTACGGGCCCCGATGGTAAGCCAGTATCAACTGAAGCATTAGGTTCTGGCACATTTACAACCCGTGAAGAAGGTGATAAATCATTCACTGCTAAATTACCGGTTGATGTAGTAACAGCACAAAAGAAAGCCGTTCAGTTTTCCTTTTCTCCAGGTGCAGATTTCGCAGAGGGAAATTATAAAATACAGATTTATCAAAATGGATTTATGATTGGCGAAGGCGTTCGTCAATTGAAAAAAGGTGGTTTATTTAGTTAATCAGGTTTATGTTTTATTGTTTTCATTAATTAAGAGTCGCTTTGTAAAAAGTAAGCAGCCGAATGGGGCTGCTTACTTTTTTTCTGTGAATAATATAAATTTTTCCAACGGTAGTATAACAATTACACGGATAAAGGAGTTCATCTTTGAATGGCCGTATTTCCCTTACACTTAAAATTTATATACGATGAAAAGCTCAATATTTTCTGCCCCTCATTCAGATGTAAAATGGGAAAATCAAAAAGAAAAATTCCTTGCAAAATTTCCAGATTTAAAAGTGGAGGATTTGGAGTATGAAGAAGGTCAATGGGAGGAAATGTTAACCAGGGTACAGCTAAAACTGGGCAGAACAGAAATAGAAATGAACAGCATTATTTCAGCGCTATAACCTGCTGAAAAAATAAAAACCGCTAGCCAACGTTTAGCGGTTTTTTTATGCCCCTACTGCTGCAACCAGCTATCAGGAAAGCCAATCCCCGGCATATTTTTTTAAAAATAAAAACTATGAATTATATAATTCTTATTTCAAATGGTATAACACTCATAATTTTTAAAACCCGGAATTTTAATACTGAATAAAATTCATACTTAAATAAATTAAAAACATAAATCTATGCGCTGTTTAGGAAACAATCTCAATTTGACTGTAAATAATATTTCTGTCAGCTATAATGATAATGGACCAGATGATGCTCCGGTTCTTATTTTCATTCACGGATTTCCGTTTAATAAATCCATGTGGAAGATGCAGGTGAGAGCTCTGAAAGAAAATTACAGAGTGATTGCCTACGACATCCGCGGGCATGGAAACACGGAGAGTGGAAATGAAAAATTTTCAATCGAACTTTTTGCCGGCGATTTAATTGCGCTGATGGATAAATTAGAAATTGACCGGGCAATCTTGTGTGGCTTATCAATGGGCGGCTATATCGCATTAACTGCTGTTGAAAATTACCCAGAACGTTTTGACGCATTGGTACTAAGCGATACACAATGTATTGCCGATTCTGCCAAGGCAAAAGAAAAAAGATTAAAAACAATTGAAATAATAAAAGAAAAAGGGATAAGTAATTATGCAGCTACTTCAATCAAAAACCTTTTTGCCCCGGATTCTTTTAATACGAAGAAAAACGAAATTGAAAATGTAAGAGAAATGATTGTAAAAACTTCTCCTCAATCAGTTTGCAATACACTGCTTGCATTAACGGAACGGAAAGAAACCTGCAGCTCACTAAAGAATATAAATATTCCGGTGCTGGTTATGGCAGGCAAAGAAGATAAAGTAATTCCGGTTGATGCCTCAATGTTAATACATGAAAATATCAAAGATTCCTTGCTCAGGATTATAGCTCATGCAGGACACGTTGCGAATATTGAAAATCCGGAGGCCTTTAATTTTAATCTGGTAAAATTTGTGGATCTGGTTGGCAAAAAAGCTTTTTGCCTTAGTGATACCGATGGAAATTAAAAACACCCGTTCCATAGCATTAAAAAAAACAATGCCATGTTTACAAAAATTTCTGGTTTTGCACTCATCATAATCGGGTTAGTTATGATCATTTATACAGGATTCAATATTGTAAAAAAGGAAAAAGTTATTGATATTGGCCCTGTGGAAATAAGCGTAGAAAAGAATAACCCCGTTAATTGGACTCCGATATTAGGTGCCGTAGTATTTGTTGGCGGCTTTTTAATATTACTGTTAAATAAAAAAGAAAGAGATTAAAATCCTACCTTACTACACAATTTACAAAATGTGTGAATTGTGTAACATTTTGCAATAGTTATATAATACTTACTACTTTAAAGCATAGACCTTTGAGAGGTCTGCATAAAAAGGAGCGTTTACTTGAAATTATATATAAAACACATGGTGAGTAACCGCTGTAAAATGGCGGTGAAAGAAGAATTGAAAAAGCTGGGGCTCCATTTTATTGTGGTAGAATTGGGCGAAGTGGAAATTATGGAAAACATAGATGCCGCACAGCGGGAGCAAATAAAAACTGCATTACTAAGTACAGGGCTTGAACTAATGGATGATAAACGTGCTATCCTGATAGAAAAAATAAAAAACGCTGTGATAGAAATGGTTCATCACTCCAGCGACCTCATCAAAGTAAATTTCTCCGATTATATAAGCGAAAAATTAACACACAACTATACCTACCTGGCAAATTTATTTTCAGAAGTACAGGGTACCACTATCGAGCAGTTTATTATTTCGCATAAAATAGAACGGATAAAAGAATTGATAATCTACGGGGATATGAACATTACCGAAATAGCTTATGAAATGAATTACAGTAGTGTTGCCCATTTATCCAACCAGTTTAAAAAAGCAACCGGCCTCTCCCCTTCTCATTTTAAACAATTAAAAGAAAAAAGGCGAAGTCCAATTGAAGAAATTGGGAACCTGCCTCCGGTCAATAACTTGAGAGCTGTATAGTATAAATAAAGATGTATAATACCGAAAGCTGCATCATAACATTTTTTAAATGAAAGCAAAAAAAAGCAAATCAAAAGCCCAGGTAGTGATCGGGAAGCCGCTCGAAAAATCGAGCAACCAATTCCCTGTAGTGGGCATTGGCGCTTCTGCTGGCGGGCTTGATGCTTTTAAAAAATTATTAAAAGCCATTCCCGAAAACTCAGGAATGGCGTATGTACTGGTGCAGCATTTAGACCCCAGCCACGAAAGCATGCTGCCCGAACTGCTGCAAAAAGTTACCAATATACCGGTCATGGAAATTGCAGATGATATTAAAGTACTACCTGACCATATTTACATCATCCCCAGCAACAAAATGATGATTGCTAATGATGGTGTGCTGGAACTTAGTCCCCGTCCTGCAAAAAACAAAAACGAACGCAACCTGCCCATTGATCTTTTTTTTACTTCACTCGCAGAAGTGCATCAAAGCCATGCTATCGGTGTGGTATTATCGGGTACAGCATCTGATGGAACCTTAGGATTGAAAGCTATTAAAGATCACGGCGGCATCACCTTTGCACAGGACGAAGAATCGGCAGCTTATGAAGGCATGCCCCATAGTGCAGCACAGGCAGGTGTGGTTGACTTTATTCTTCCGCCTGAAAAAATACCGAAAAAATTGTTGGAAGTAACCCATATTATTAATGGCAATGGACACAGCGAAGAAAATCTTCCACCACAGGATGTGGATGTGTTTAAACAAATACTTTCCTTACTACGCATCCGCAAGGGAACCGATTTTACTTATTACAAACAAACCACCATCCGCAGAAGGATACTTCGCAGGATGGCGATTAACAAAAGCGAAGACCCTGCCGTCTATTTGAAATATTTACAGGAAAATAAAAACGAACAGGATATTCTTTACCAGGACCTGTTAATTCCTGTTACCGGTTTTTTCAGGGATCCAAAAACATTTGATAATTTATGCGAATCAGTTTTTCCTCACATCATAAAAAATAAAACAGCCGGTGAGCCAATCCGTTTATGGGTGGCAGGCTGCAGCACAGGCGAAGAAGCATACTCAATTGCTATTTGCTTAAAAGAATTTTTGGGCGACACTTCATTATACTCCGGCGAAAGAGTACAGATTTTTGCTACTGATGTCAGCGAACCGGCTATTTTAAAAGCACGGGCAGGCATTTATACAAAAAGCAATACAGATGGATTAACACCACAACGGCTGCAGGAATTTTTTACTAAAACCAATGGCAGTTACCAGGCAAATAAATCCATCCGGGATATGTGTGTATTTGCCGTACACAATTTTTTAAAAGACCCGCCTTTTGGTAAAATGGATTTTATAAGCTGCCGCAACGTGCTTATTTATATGGAGCCTTACCTGCAAAAAAAAGCACTAAACACTTTTCATTACTCTTTAAATCCAAAGGGAATTTTGTTACTCGGCAAATCGGAAACAACCAGCAGCGTTTCTGAGCTTTATGCAGCAGTTGGTAAAACTGATAAATTATTTACCCGTAAGGATGTGCCCGGCCGTTTTTTACACACAGCAAGCCAGCGTATCGAACAAAGTTTTACTGATATGAATACCAATCCAAAAAGTGTAAATATCAAAACCGACTTTCAAAAAACGGCTGATGATATTTTGCTCACCAAATATACTCCCGCAGGTGTGGTGGTAAATGAAGCCATGGACATTGTACATTTCAGGGGCAACACGGGTAACTATTTACAGCAATCGCCGGGTAAACCAAGCCATAATTTATTAAAAATGGCGAAGGAAGGTTTGGCTTTTGAACTGCGCAACATTTTACATAAAACAAAAAAACAAAAGGTACCGGTTATAAAAGAAAATATTCCTGTTCATATAAATGGGGTACTGCAGAATATTTCCATCGAAGCCTTACAGTTGCCCGATACCATTGAGCCGCATTATTTAGTGCTGTTTCATGACAATAGTTCAATAAGCAACAAGCAATCAGTCCCGCAAGGAGGCGGGAGCAAAAAGCAAGCTGCAACAGGTAAAATAAAAAATGACGATAAAGATTTACGCATACAACAATTAGAAAAAGAACTGGCACAAAGCCGTGAAGACATGCGCAGCATTACCGAAGACCAGGAAGCAGCCAATGAAGAACTGCAAAGCGCCAACGAAGAACTGCTGAGCAGCAGCGAAGAGTTGCAGAGCCTTAACGAAGAATTGGAAACCGGCAAAGAAGAGTTGCAAAGCACCAATGAAGAACTGATGGTTGTAAACCAGGAAATGATCGGTTTAAACGAACAGGTAACAGCAGCAAGAGATTATTCCGAAGCCATTATTGTAAACATCCGGGAACCGCTGCTGGTGCTGGATAAAAAACTGCGGATAAAAACGGCTAACAATGCTTTTTATAAAACATTTCATGTAAATGAAAAAGAAACTGAAGCCGTTTTAATTTATGATTTGGGCAACAAACAATGGGACATACCTGAACTGCGAACCCTGCTTGAAAAAATTCTTCCTGAAAAATCAGTGTTCAATGATTTTGAAGTAACGCATACTTTTTCATCTATTGGTGAGCGGGTAATGCTGTTGAATGCCCGTGAGGTAATAAACAAAAACAGTTCAGAGAAATTAATACTGCTCTCTATTGAAGATATTACGGTACGGAAAAAAGCAGAAGAAGTATTAAATAAAAGCAATGAGCACTTCAGGCATCTTGTAAAGGAATTACCTGCAGCAGTGTATTCCTGCGATCAGCAGGGGCGAATAACTTTTTTCAACGATGCCGCAGTAAAACTATGGGGCCGCATACCTGAGATAGGTAAGGATCTTTGGAACGGGGCTTTCAAAATGTTTAACACCGATGGCTCTCCACTTCCCTTAAAAAGCAGCCCTATGGCTATAACACTTAAAGAAGGACGTGCAGTAGTGGGTAAAGAAATTATTATTGAACGGCCTGATGGCAGCCGTTCCATCGTACTGGCACATCCGCAACCGGAATTTAATATAAAGGGTGAAATAACAGGTGCAATCAATATGCTTTTTGATGTTACGGAACAGGAAACTTCAAACAAAAAAATTAAAGAAAGCGAAGAACAATTCAATACCCTTGCCAACAACATTCATAACCTTGCCTGGATGGCAGATGCCGATGGCTGGATTTTTTGGTATAATAACCGCTGGTATGAGTACACCGGTACTACACCCGAAGAAATGGAAGGCTGGGGATGGAAGTCAGTGCATGATCCGGAACAATTACCTGCCGTTCTTGAACGATGGCATCAGTCCATAAACACGGGTGAACCTTTTGAAATGGTATTTCCATTGAGAGGTGCAGATAATACGTATCACCCATTTCTCACAAGGGTAATGCCTATGCTTGATAAAAAAGGAAAAGTAATCCGATGGATTGGAACTAACACTGACATCAGTGAACAAAAGAAACAATCGGAAATTATTAATGAAAGCGAAAAAAAATTCCGGCAGATGGCTGAATTAATGCCACAAAAAGTGTGGACATCCGATGCGGAAGGCAATAAAAATTATTTTAATCAAACATTGCTCGACTATACCGGCATGTCATTCGAAGAATTAAAAGGAACGGGATGGGAAAAAATTATGCATCCCGATGATTGGCAAAAAAATAAAAAACAATGGCAGGAGTCTATCAGCACAGGAAAAGAGTATGAAACAGAAAACAGGTTACTGCGTAAAGATGGAAAATTTTTATGGCATATTACCCGGGCAGTGCCTTTAAAAGATGAAGATGGCAACATAAAAATGTGGGTAGGCTCTAAAACAGAGATACAGGAACAGAAAGAACAAAAAGTACAATTAGAAAAATCAGTAGTAAAAAGAACGCATGAATTGCAGGAAGCCAATAAAGAACTTGAGCAAAAACACCAGGAATTATTTATTGTCAAAGAAAAATTATTGTCCGAGTACTCCCGTAGTTTAATTGAGGCAAGCCTTGACCCCCTGATTACAATAAACCCTGAAGGTAAGATTACAGACATGAACCAGGCTGCCATTGATATTACAGGTGTGTTCCGTGAAAATCTTACAGGCTCGGACTTCTTCAATTATTTTACCGACCAGCAAAAAGCACGGCAAGTGTACGAAGATGTATTTGCTAAAATGTTTATAACAGATTATCCGTTAACCATACGTGATGGTAAGCATACCCAAGTATTATTTAATGGTTCGGTTTATAAAAATGATAAAGGAAAAGTGATTGGTGCCGTATTAGTGGCAAGAGATATTACAGAAATAAAAAGAATTGAAACAGAATTAACCGAAGCGAAAGTATTTGCAGAGTTGGCAGTAGGAATAGCTGAAGATGCAAAAAGTAAAGCCGAGACTGCCATGCAGGCGAAACAGCAATTTTTGAGTAACATGAGCCATGAAATCCGCACACCTATGAATGCCATTATCGGATTTACTAAAGTGGTGTTGAAAACTGATTTGACGGCAAAACAAAAAGAATATTTAAACGCTATAAAACTGAGTGGCGATGCATTAATCGTACTCATTAATGATATACTGGATTTGGCAAAAGTAGATGCCGGCAAAATGACGTTTGAACAGGTTCCATTCAAAATGGCGTTGTCCATATCAGCAATGCTTCATTTGTTTGAGACAAAAATCCAGGAAAGAAATTTAGAGTTGGTTAAGGAATATGACAAGAGGATTCCCGAAGTCCTGGTGGGCGACCCTGTGCGCTTGCACCAGATTATTCTGAATCTGGTGAGTAATGCCGTAAAATTCACAACCAAAGGAAGAATAACAGTGAGCGTTTCTTTACTGAGTGAAAATGCAGAGAAGGCATCCATTGAGTTTGCAGTCGCCGATACGGGAATTGGAATAGCGGAAAATAAAATAGAAAGAATTTTTGAGAATTTTCAACAGGCGTCCAGTGGTACCTCGAGGTTGTATGGCGGAACGGGACTGGGACTTGCCATCGTTAAACAGTTGGTCGAAGCACAGGATGGGAGTATTCGTGTAGAAAGTAAGATTGGAGAAGGTTCTACCTTCAGTTTTGTACTGGGATTTCAAAAAACAAAAGCTCAGGCTGAATTGGATACGGGAATGCAGGAATTGAATGAGGAAATTAGGAACATAAAAGTATTGGTTGTTGAAGACATAGCCCTCATATATATATATATAT
>JANPEU010000133.1:0-3746 GCA_031423175.1 Bacteroidota bacterium | reverse complement strand
AATAACCAGCAATGATACACACTACCGGTGCTACCCAGGAAATTAGATTGCTGTTCTTCTTTGCTTGTACAGAAGTAGCTTTAACTGCTGCAGTTGAATTTGTCTCAGCCATGATGCTTTGTTTTTAGTTTTTTAAAATTTGCAATATGTTTTAATAAAATTCAGAGACACAATTCTAAGAAAAATTTTAATTAAAAATGTGTACTGCCCTCAAACCTTAACCGAAGGGAGTTCAAGATAGGGATTTTTTTAAATGCAACAACTTTGTGCAAAAAAAATGTCTGCAACCGTTTGAGGAGAAAATGGACACTGGATCTTAATGACTATTCATATCTTAATGCTTCTATCGGATTTAATCGTCCAGCTTTTAAAGCTGGATATAAACCGGCAAGCAATCCAACTATTGTACAGAGTCCGATACCAATAAAGACCCAGTTCCAGGGAACTATAAACCCAGTGTTTAATGATAAGGCAATAAGATTGCCAGCGGCAATACCTAAAATGATTCCCCAGAAAGCACCCATTAAACTAATAATAACAGATTCTAATAAAAATTGCCTGCGAACCATTTTACTTTTTCCTCCAATGGCTTTAATTAATCCTACTTCACGAGTTCGTTCTGAAACGGACACCAGCATAATATTCATAAGACCAATGGCAGAACCAATTAAGGTGATGATACCAATCACCATTACAGATATTAAAAGAAAACCAAGAATGCTGATAATTGTCCGTGCAATACTGTCGCTGCGATCTAAAACAAAATTATTTTCTTCAAGGGTTGTCAATTTCCGGATACCACGAAAAACACCTTCTGCCTCACCCATTGCATTGTCCACTTGTTTTACATCGGCTGTCATTACTGCAACTACATACGAGGCACTGGTTTGAAAACTTCGTTCTATATTATTATAGGTTGTTATTACAAGATTGTCTCTGCTGAACCCAAAGGTTGACCCTTTACTTTCCAATACGCCAAGTACTCTGTATGGAATTGAATTGATACGAATAACTGCATTTACTGCACCAGATGGATTTTCTTTAAACAATTTTGTTGCGATATCATACCCGACAATACAAACATTACGACCCGATCGTACATCGACCTGATTGACATTCCTGCCATATAAAAGATTATAACCATTCAGTAATAAATAATTTTCATCGGCACCAAACATAAAAACGGTTGGAGTCGTTTTTCTTGTTTCATATGAAATAATATTATTGTTATTGCCCCAGATGGAAATACTTTTTGTAGAAGGGAATTTATAATTATTTAAAAATACTTCAGCTTCATCTTTGGTTATCCGCTTGTCCAGGTTGGATGCTTTTTCTTTTCGGTTTCCTTTTTTGGTTAGTTGAACACGTTTTCTATTATTATTACCGCCGCCAATTCTGACATTTCGTTCCTTATAGCGAAGGGTAAAACCATTAGCTCCCATTGTAGAAAAACTTTCGGTAAATTTTTGTTCGATTGCTCCGATAGCAGTTACAATTAATATTAAGGCGAAAATGCCGAGTGCAATAATAGCAACCGTAAGTCCGGTTCTTAATTTATTGGAACGAACCGTACGGAATGCAAGCAATAAGACATCGAGAAACTTCATGCAAATGAATTGAACACGAAATTAAGGAATGAAAGAGAGGAAAAATTAAATCTTTTATAAGAGGTAATGAATAAAAATTAATGAAATTAAAAAACCCGGATAATCAATTTTTTTTTAAAAATAAAACCAATACAATAATAGATTTGGAAAAATACCGAGCAAAAGAATCAATGCGGATAATGCAAGCAAAGTATAGTTAAATGATTTTGATGTTTCTAATTTCGTCTCATCTCCTTCTTTAAAATACATAGCCTGTATAACACGGAAATAATAATATACACTTACTGCAGCCATTAAAACCGCAAACACAACTAACCAAAAATGTTTGCCTGTAGCCAAGGTAGCTTTCAACATATAAAACTTAGATATAAAACCAGCAGTTAAAGGAATGCCTGCCAACGATAAAATAAATACAACTAAGGAACCCGCAATTAAAGGATTCTTTTTTGCCAACCCATTAAATCCATCAAATGTATAATCATTCATTTTTACCAATACAGAAAAAATACCAATAGTGGCAAGACAATATGCCGCTGCATATAATAATAAACCTTCTTTAGCGTCCGTATTTATTGCAAATATGGATAGCATCATAAAACCTGCTTGCGCAATACTTGAATATGCCAACATTCGTTTTACACTCTGTTGAAATACGGCAGTAATGTTTCCAATAAATAAAGTGGCTGCAGTTATAATTGCTATCCATAACTGCCAGGTATTTTGCAAATAGCCAAATGCACCTTCAAACAATCGGATAAATGCAACAAAAGCTGCCACCTTTACAATCGTAGCCATGAACGAAGTAAAAACAGTTGGCGCACCATCATACACATCGGGTGTCCAAAAATGAAAGGGTGCTGCTGAAACTTTAAAAGACATTGAGAATAACAATAAAATCATTCCGGCTATCAACAAAGCAGATGGTTTTACTTCCAGAATATTTATTTTATCCAATTCAAAACTTCCTCTTGCACCATAGATCAATGCAATACCCATCAGCATCAGCCCGGTAGAAAATGCTCCCATTAAAAAATATTTTAACGAAGCTTCATTACTTTTTAAATTTCTTTTATCGCTACCGGTAAGTATATATAAGGGTATGGAAATAATTTCGATACCAAGAAACAGAATCAGCAGTGTTTTATAAGATGAAACCATTGTAACACCGCAGAGTATAAAAAAGATTAGTGCAAAATATTCTGCATAATTCACACCTACTTTTTCCATGTCTTTTGCAGAAAGTAAAAAATAAACAAACACAGAGAAAAAAAGTATTGAGTTGAAGAGTAAAGCAAACCGATCAAAATGAATCATTCCATTTACATCAATATTGAAAAAATGCGTACCGCACATTTCTAAAATATTTGAAATCAATAAAAATCCGATAGCTGCAATAGCAATATTGCGTATAGCCGATTTCTGTTTCAGCCATATTCCGCTGAACATCATAACCACACCCAAAATTGCCGATAGTACTAATGCGTTCATAAGCCTCGTCCCCGCCTCACCCTTTACCCCTCTCCTAACAGAGAGGGGTAAAGGAAAAGGAATTTATTTTTTTAAAAATTGTGTAAGGTCTGCCTTACTCATGATAAACTCTGCTGCCTGCTCTGTAAGCTCTATCAATGGTTTTGGATAAACGCCCAGAACAAGTATAATAATAACAATAACTGATAAAACTATTTTTTCATGACTGCCTAATTTTATTCCCCTTGCAGTCAATTCATTTGTTTCACCATAAAAAACTTTACGAATCATATTTAAAGTATATACTGCTGCCAGGATAATTCCAAGCCCTGCAAGTATGGTAAAGATTAAACCAAAACTTGATGCATTAAATTTAATACTGCCAAACAAAGTATAACTGCCATCAAATGCAGTACTGTTAAAAATTCCATTGAACATTAAAAACTCACCGGGAAATGCATTGGTAAGTGGCAATGCAATATTTGCCAATGCAATGATGGTTAAAAATAAAGCCAGTGAAGGTGATGATTTTGCCAACCCGCCTAATTCAGAAATTTTTCTTACCCCTAACTTTCATTCAATAAGTTCAACAACAATCCACACGCCAATAATATTTATACCCTGATTAAACATTTGCAGCATTACTCCCTGCATACCAGTTTTGTTTACAGC
>JANPEU010000132.1:0-8279 GCA_031423175.1 Bacteroidota bacterium | reverse complement strand
CCAAGCTTAATTTATTAGATATACAAATAAAAAAACTTCCCGATAGCTATCGGGAAGTTTTTATTTTGAGTTTTAATTATTATTCAATTATTCACTCTTTGCTTCACCTTCTGTTGTTGCATCTGCTTCTGGTGTTGCATTAAGTTCTGCTGCTGGTGTAGCTTCTGCTTCTACAATGGGAGTTGCAACTGCTTCAACTTTTGGAGCGGCTTCTGCTTTTACTTTTTTGGCTTTTGGTACTGCTACAGCTACCGGTGTTACTTCAGCTACTGGTGTTACTTCAGCTACTGGTGTTGCTTCAGCTACTGGTGTTGCTTCAGCTATCGGTGTTGCTTCTGCTACAGGTGTTGCTTCTGCATCGCCACCTTCCATTTTCTTTTTCAATTCAGCCAATACACCAAGATCTCCCAAAGTTGCTTTCTCTACTTTAGCCTGTACATTCTTAACAGCTTTTCTTGTATTCTCAGTTTCTACTCTTGCTTCTTTCTTTGCAGCTTCCTGCACATCTACCTGTACTTGTTCCCAAATACGGGTATGTGAAAGAACGATACGCTTTTCATTGCGATCAAATTCGATTACTACAAACTGAGCTGTTTCTTCTGCAGCAATTGTTTTGCCATCTTCTTTTGTAAGATGACGGTTAGGCGCAAATCCTTCCAATCCATAAGGCAATTGAACTACTGCACCTTTATCATCACGTTTGCTAACAGAACCTTCATGCACTGTTCCAATGGCAAAAGTATCCTGCAATGCATTCCAGGGATCTTCTTCCAATTGTTTATGACCTAACTGTAATTTGCGGTTGTCTTTATCAATACCCATGATGATTACATCAATGTGCTGACCTGCTTTTGTATAATCTCCCGGATGATTGAAACGTTTTAACCAACTCAGGTCGCTGATATGAATCATACCACCGATGCCTGAAGAAAGTTCAACAAACACTCCGTAATTTGTAATGTTTTTTACCAATCCGGAATGCTTGCTTCCCTCTGGGAATTTTGTTTCAATATCGCTCCATGGATCTGAGGTAAGTTGTTTGATGGACAAACTCATCTTACGGCTATCTTTATCAAGCGTTACTACTTTTGCTTCATATTCATCGCCAAGTTTAAAAAATTCTTTTGCATTAATTGGTGAGTTAGCCCATGTTATTTCACTTACGTGTACAAGGCCTTCCACACCGGGTTGAATTTCTAAAAATGCACCATAATCTTCTATGTTTACCACTTTACCTTTCAATATATTTCCTTCAACAATATTTTCGGGTAAAACATCCCATGGATGCGGAGTCAGTTGTTTTAAACCAAGGCTGATGCGTTTTTTCTCATCATCAAAGTCAAGAACAACAACATTTATTTTTTGATCCATCTTCAACACCTCAGTTGGGTGTGAGATACGGCCCCATGAAATATCGGTGATATACAATAAGCCATCGAGTCCACCCAGATCCATAAATGCACCGAAGTCTGTAATGTTTTTTACAGTTCCTTCAAGCACCTGGCCTTTTTCAAGTTTACTCATTATTTCTGCACGTTGTGCTTCAATGTCGCTTTCGATAAGTGCTTTGTGCGATACAACAGCGTTTTTAATTGTTTCATTAATCTTAACAACTTTAAACTCCATTGTTTTTCCAACAAACTGATCGTAGTCTGTAACGGGCTTCACATCTATTTGTGAACCGGGTAAGAATGTTTCCATTCCAAATACATCTACTATCAATCCGCCTTTTGTTTTTGAAGTAACAATACCTGTAATCACTTCACCGGTTTTATTTACTTCTACAATTCTTTCCCATGCACGGGTAGTACGGGCTTGCTTACGGCTAAGGTTCAGTAAGCCTTCACGATCTTCTTTTTCTACAATCATTACTTCCACTTCATCACCAATTTTTAAACTTGGAATGTCGCGGAATTCATTCAAAGAAATTAACCCATCACTTTTAAAACCGATGTTTAAAACCACATCTGTTTTTGTAAGACCAACAACAGTGCCTTGAATCAATTCACCGTCGCTCATCTGCACAAAAGTCATGTCGTAAACTTTTTCGTACTTCTCTTTTTCTTCGTTGGTGTAAGAAGTTACGTTGCGTTTGTCAATGCTCCAGTCAAAATCGTCGTGAGCAGTTTCCAGTACAACCACTTTTTCTTCTGTGGCTGCTTCTACAGGTGCAGTTGTTGTCGCTGTAGTCTCGTCTGCATTAGCAGATGAAGGCTCCTGTGCATCAGCGTTTAGTTGTTTAAAAATCAAATTGAAAAACATGTTTAAAATATCCGGGGGTTATCCGCCGCAGGCGGACCGGAGGGCGGCAAAGATAAGGTTATTAGCCTTGAGTATGAAGGTCTGAGAGGAGAAAATTTTTGATTAGGATTCAAGCTTTTAAGCCTTGATTTATCGTCCCTTGTCCCGATACTTCGGGACTCCGTTCATCGTTCGGTATCGCTATTCAGCATGCTTATAAATCGGATAGTCATTTATTATTCAGTTATTTTTATTTTTTGTAGAAAATAATAAATTTTAATGCTCAAATTTTCGGAGTCTTGTCTTTCCGATCTATGCGTGCAACTTATTGACATTGAATAAATAAAATCTTTTAGATTTAAAAAGCAATTCTGTATTAATAACTCTGAGATTCCTCGCAAAGCCTCGGAATGACAAACATCGCTAATGAAATGAACATTGACCAATGTGCATTTCTTAGATGAATTAAAAAACTGACCTAATTAAATAATGGCCAATTGACTCATTGCCTAAACTGATTTCATTGATTCAACGACCACCGCCTTCGCCGCCACAAAACCACTCGTCCAGGCATGCTGAAAATTATAACCACCCGTTATACCATCCACATCCAATACTTCGCCGGCAAAAAAAAGATTAGGTACTTTTTTACTCATCAGGGTATTTGCATCTACTTCATTTAGTTTTATACCACCTGCAGTAACAAACTCTTCTTTAAAAGTTGTTTTACCTTTTATGGCAACTTCATAGGTGCAAAGATTTTTTATAAATTTATTTTGAATTGATGTTGGCAAATCAGCCCAACGCATTTCATGGGTTACCCCGGCTTGCCCGGCAAGAAATTCCCATAAACGATTTGGCAAACCAAAATTATTTTTACTAATAATTTTTTGTGCAGCATTTGCAGTTCGTTGTTGAAAAAAAATATCCCGTAAGATTAAATCATTGTTCGGGCTAACCCAGTTCACATGAATTTCAAATTCCCAATTCCTTTTTGCCAACTCTCTTGCTCCTATTGCACTCAATTTTAAAACAGCCGGACCACTCAAGCCCCAGTGTGTAATTAACAGTGGACCTGACTCTTCTAATTTAGTGCCAACTATATTTATGGTTGCATTCTCCACACTTATACCCATCAGCTTTGTAATGGGATGATGTGGTATGTTAAAAGTAAATAAAGAAGGAACCGGCTCTTCAATTGTATGACCCAGCTCTTTTAGCCAATCAAATTGTGATGATTTTGGAAAACCACCCGAAGCCACACAAACATAATCTGCCAACATCGTCTCACCACCTGAGAATTGAATATTGATTATTGTCCCGATAGCTATCGGGAGAATATTTATTCTTTTTACATCTTTATTCAATAATACATTTACTCCAAACTTACCTGCTTCCTTCAATAAGCAATCAATAATCGTTTGTGATGAATTCGTGATCGGAAACATTCTTCCATCTGTTTCTGTTTTCAGCTCCACTCCTCTTTCTTTAAACCAATGAATGGTATCGGTTGTAAAAAATTGATGAAACGTTTTCTTTACAAAGTTTTGCCCTCTGGGGTATCGCTTACTCATTTCAATAATATCAAAACAAGCATGGGTTACATTGCAACGACCGCCACCACTCACTTTTACTTTCGATAAAAGTTTATTGCTTTTTTCAAGCAGGGTAACTTTCAAAGCCGGGTTCATTCGTGCAGCATTTACGGCACAAAAAAAACCGGCTGCTCCCCCACCAATAACGATTAAATGATTTGACATTCCGGGTAAATAGGTATTTGCAAACTTAAAGACTATTAAGCCCCCTTCAGAGCCTGTCTTGAATTTATTTCGGGAGGGTTGGGTTTTTTATTAAGTTCGTATTTCAGATACCAAATTACATGGCCCAAGCACTCACCAAAAAACAACTGCAGGAACTGCCCGTCATTCCGTATGAAAAAATCAGGGATCATCTTAAAACGGGGCACCTGTTTTTTAGCAGTGGCAGTTATACTTTCTCAGGTATCATTCAGCGGTTAACAAAAAGTGTTTGGAGTCATGTCGCTATTATATATAAAGATGAAGAGCTCTGTCGTGTGATGGTACTGGAATCAGAGCCTTATGTAGGAATAAGATTGATACCTGTTTCAAAGTATCTCAGAGATTACAAAGGAAAAAAAAGAGCTTACAAAGGAGAGATCGTTTTAGCCAAACTGAATATTGATGTGCCAAAGGAAAACCTGAATCGTGGAATTAGTTTTGGATTAGATGAACTTACCCGACCTTATGACAATTGGGAAATTTTCCGGATAATGCTGCGCATTTTATTCCGAATTAGCAAACGGGAAAAAAATAAGAACTATATATGCAGTGAATTAGTACGAGATGCATTGGCTAAAGCCGGAATCATCATTCAATATAACGATACGTATATCAGCCCGCAGGAAATTTGGAAAGATGTAAGAATAGAAATGAAATACAGAATCCTTTAATTGCAGAATTCAGATTAATAAATATCGATTACTCATATCAATTTATAATTCATCACTCATAACTTATAATTCCCGACTTGCTTTATTCAATTTTAAAAATCTGGGTTCGTTTAGCTGCATTTATTTTTTGCAGAAAGTTTATTATTAATAACCGTGCAATGCTGAAAGAAAAAGGACCCTTGCTATTGGCAAGCAATCATCCCAATTCATTTTTAGATGCAGTGATACTCGATATTTTATTTGAACAACCCATCTGGTCACTGGCTCGTGGCGATGCGTTTATTACTAAGACGGTAAAGCGAATATTTAATTCGGTAAAAATGCTACCTGTCTATCGCACCAGTGAAGGCGTGGAAAATATGAACGAAAATTACAAAACCTTTGATGCCTGTATTGAAGTTTTTAAACAGCATGGTGTTGTGCAAATTTTTAGTGAGGGTAAATGTATTAATGAATGGCATTTGCGGCCCTTAAAAAAGGGAACAGCACGTCTTGCATTCAGTTGCTGGGATAAGAACATACCATTGAAAGTATTGCCCATTGCCATCAACTACAATTCATTTCGGAAATTTGGAAAAAATATTTTTATCCATTTTGGTGAATTTATAACAAAAGATGAAATGGACATGAGTGAAGCGGATGGACTACGCAACCAGAATTTTAATAACCGGTTGAATGCAGAACTGGAAAAAGCTGTTTTTGAAATTGATAAAAATGATTTAACAAAAAGAAAAGAACTGCTTTTAGTAAAAATTCCGTTATGGCAGAAAATTATTCTCACTCCTTTTGCAATCATTGGATTTTTTGTACATGCTCCCTTGTATTTGCCTGTAAAAGCAGTTGTGCTTAAAAAGACTTTTCTCAGCGATCATTATGACTCTATACTTATTGCTATTTTGACATTTACGTATCCTCTTTATCTTTTATTAATTGTATTGTTGCTGTTTATTTTCTTTGCGGGTTGGTGGTCGGTTCTTTTATTTTTGATATTGCCATTTACGGCGTGGTGTTATGTAAGGGTTAAGTGGCAGATTGATTGAGATTAATATCTGAAGAAATCGCAAGTTGTATTGGCACAATAACATTCAGATTTGGCAAAGATTAAAATTTCGAGAATATATTGGATAATTTTTGTTAATTAAGAATTGAGAGTCGTAAATTTATATAGTTATGCCTAATTGTAAAACGACCGAAATGTCTTAATTAAATAGAATAATGACCGTAAAAGAGCTTTATTCAGAGTTGATTTTTAAAAAGATTGAAAAACTCAAGGCAGACAAGAAGAATCTATTATTTGTAATTCTTGGACAAACAACACTTATTAACTTTGACAATAAGGATAATTTTTTAGCAGACAGAGAAACATTCAAGCTTGAAAAAGATGATCAAGTATTTAACAAAGAATGGTTTTCTAAGATCTTTATAATTCTTAATCAACATAAAGAATTTCATTTACTTTCATTTGCACAATTCAGTTATTTAATTTCTTATATAGACCCTTCTTTCTTCAATGAGAGAGTGATAATAATTAACGATAATCTGAGACGACTTTTTCCAATTAACAAACACGAATACTTGGAAACTGACGAAAAAGAAAATATTGAGTTTCGTCCAGATAAACTTCCAATTTATCAAGCTGAACAAATCGCAGTTAATGAAAAATATTATTACTCTATAAAAACATCAATTAATGCCTTTAATTCACTTGATATTTTCGAAGAGGCCAAGGAGCTCACTTTTTCGAGCAATGAAAAATTAGAGTGCATTGATGTTAGTTCTGATCCCAATTCCCTTGATATATTTGTAAACGAGTGCATTTATCATAATAGCTTTAAGAAAGAAGCAGTAGTTAAATATTACAATAAGCAACCGCTAAACCCTGCCATTCTTGACAATTTAAAGAAGCTAAATTTTTTAATGAATTCTTTTGGAGGATCTCTTTATATACTTGAAGAATCATCAATAAAATCAGATTATAGTATAAATTATACCACTCAAGAATTACTACTTCGATTTTGGGGTGAAAAAGCATCGTTCAGGAATATTTCTATTTATAACAACCCGAACCTCGGAAATGAAATTTCAGAAGTATCACAAAGTTTGATTGTAGATACAATCATTAAAGAATATGAAAATTCAAAGAATGAGGAACCTTGTAGAGACCTATTCCTAACTGCCCCTACAGGAGCGGGCAAATCGATGCTATTCCAATTGCCTGCATTTTATGTCTCTGAAAAAGGTGATGTTACAATTGTGGTTTCGCCATTAATAGCATTAATGAAAGATCAAGTAAATGCAATTATTAAAGACAGGAACTATGACAAGGTAGCTTATATCAATAGTGAATTAAGTCTTATAGATAGAGAAAGAATAATTGAAAGCTGTAAGAGTGGTGAAATCGATGTTTTATATATGTCTCCCGAGTTATTACTTTCATATGATATAACACATTTCATTGGATTTAGACGACTTGGCTTACTAGTTATTGATGAAGCACATTTAATTACTACTTGGGGTAGAGACTTTAGAGTTGACTATTGGTTTTTGGGCAACCATATACGAAAAATTAGGAAATACCATAATCTGCGTTTTCCAATGGTCGCAGTTACAGCAACGGCAATTTACGGTGGTGCAAATGATATGGTATTTGATAGTATTGATAGTCTTGTAATGCACAATCCACATATATTTATTGGGCAAGTAAAAAGAAATGATATTGAGTTCATTATTAATAATTACGAGAAGTTTACAGTAAACTATGAGTCAAATAAAATAAGCCAAACGGTCGATTTCCTTAAACAGATCAATGAGCTTGGCTTAAAGATTTTGGTTTACACACCATACACAAGACATATTCGTCAAATTTTAGAGAAACTAAACTCTGAGCAACTAAATATAGCAACAGGATATTATGGTTCCTTAGATTCTTATAATAAAGAATTTGCATATAGGCAATTTAAGAGTGGTGAACGAAAAATTATGATATCTACTAAGGCATTTGGAATGGGGGTTGATATTTCAGATATACAAGTAGTTTATCACCACGCACCTTCGGGATTATTACCTGACTATATTCAAGAAATTGGTAGAGTTGCTCGCAAACCTGAACTACAAGGGTTTGCAACACTTAATTATTCCTCCCAAGATCAACGATATACTAAAGCACTTCACGGAATGTCTGCACTTAGACAATATCAACTTAAAGAAGTGCTAAAGAAAATTCATAAATCTTATCTCAAAAACAACAAAAATAGAAACCTACTTCTTTCGGTTGATGATTTTGGCCATATTTTCGAGAATGCTCTCGATCTTGATCAAAAGGTTTTAACAGCTCTGATGATGATTGAAAAAGATTACTTAGCAAAAAACCGATTTAACGTAATTATCGCAAGACCCAAAAAGCTATTTGTAAAAGTATTTGCAAGAATATCAGATATTCACTTAAATGTACTGTTGAATAAATACCCAAATACTTACAGACTTTTATTTAATGCAGGGAATGGTAATAATATAATTGAAATGGATCTTGATAGACTGTGGTATAAACTTTTATTTACAAAATGTTTAT
>JANPEU010000131.1:0-8165 GCA_031423175.1 Bacteroidota bacterium | reverse complement strand
ATTGACTACATTCGTTCTATGAAAATAGCAATCATCAACGGGCCAAACCTGAACTTGCTGGGCAAAAGAGAAACGGATATTTATGGTAATCTATCTTTTGAGAAATATTTGATTGAACTGAAAAAGAAATATCCATTAATTGAATGGAGTTATTTTCAAAGCAATATCGAAGGTGAATTGATTAATGAATTGCAGCGGGTAGGTTATGACTATGAAGGAATAATTTTTAATCCCGGCGGTTATACGCATACATCTGTAGCGATTGGTGATGCAGTTGCTGCTATCACAACTTCGGTTGTGGAAGTACATATCTCTAATGTGCATGCAAGGGAAGATTTTCGTAAAATTTCTCATGTAAGCGGTAAAGCAGCGGGCAGTATTATTGGACTTGGTTTAAGAGGATATGAATTAGCTTTAGAGTGGTTTATGAAAAAATAGTAAATTTGTAATGAATGCCTAAAATATTTGAACAAAGTGGCTATCATTTTAGTTTCTACAGTAATGAAGGCAATGAGAATACGCATGTGCATATTAAAAAAGGAGACGGTATAGCAAAATTCTGGCTTGAACCTGAAATAGCAGAAGAGTATTCTTATGGATTTACAAAAAGGGAAAGACGTGATATTGGGTTATTAATAAAAGAAAATTATTCATTAATAATAAAGAAATGGTATGAGTATTTCGGTATATAACAAAAGTAAAAGGATTGAAAATAAAAGAGCAACCGATCCTTTTGACATTCTGATTTTTGAAAAAGGATTAAGGGCAGCTGAAGTAATTCCTGATAAAAAGTTGGGAGTTTTAATTGTTGTTCTAAATAACGGGAAATCGCTTAAAGTCTCTTTGAATGACTATAAAAAATTAAAGAAGGCAAGTCAAAAGCAACTTGATAATTGGGAATTTTCCGGAGGCGGTATTGGTATTCATTGGTCAGAAATTGACGAAGATCTTTCTATAAAGGGCATGCTAAAAGATGCTGCTCTTAATGCAGTGCTTCATCAATTGCAGGGAAAAAAAATTATATTTATTGATGCTTCAATAAAAAAACATAAAAGGGGAATGTATTTTATACAAGCCCGTGATGGGAAAGGAAATATTTTTTCAGGTTTAATAAGTGAAGAAAAAGCACTGGCATCATTGCAACCGGAATAGCAACTTGACCTCGGGAAATAAAATTTGACAATTCAGTTTTAAGTAAAAAAGATTAAATAAATCTTCAGTATTTTATTTCAAAATAAATCAATGCCCATCATCCAGATGATGTTTATGTACATGATCGGTAATATCTCCACCACAATGAGGGCACTTATAGGATTTTCCTTTTCTTATTACACGCATTTCATCAAGAAACCCGGCTGTTATAATACCTGCAGGTAAAGCAAAAAATGCAACACCGCTTAACATTATTAAACCTGCTAAGGCTTTTCCTAATGATGTTAGTGGTGTCATATCACCGTAACCAGTTGTGGTTAATGTTACAACTGCCCACCAGAGTGTGGCTGGAATGCTGGTGAACTCACTCGTTTTCTCGGTTGGATACTTGTGCTCAGCAAAATAAACAATACAGGATGCAATTACGATAAGAAAAATAGTCAGCAAAAAACTCAGCATCAATTCTCTTATCCGGCTTCTGAATACATTGAATATAAGTTGCGCTGATTTTGTATAAGCTGTAAGACGGAATAAACGAAAGAAACGCAGTAAACGCAGAATTCGAAGTACTCTCAAATCAAATCCCAACATGCGATGCAGGTACCAGGGGGCAAATGAAATTAAATCAATCAATGCACCCGGTGTAAACATATATTTTAACCGTCCTTTAATTGAGCCTTTGTAACGGGGATCATGTGTACAACTCCATACTCGTAATACATATTCAATCGTAAAGATGATAACAGAAATTAAATCGAATGTGTCAAAAAATAATTTGTTGTTGTCATAATACGGGTGAACTGTTTCCACCATTACTGCAACAAGGTTCAGGACAATAAGCGTAATGATAAATCCATTGAGAAATTTATCCCACTTGCTATCTCCTAGTTCGGGGTGCATCAGAATATGAATATCCTTTTTTACTTTATGGTACATGCAGTTGGTTGGTTTTCTATAATGTTGTTGTCCGGGTAATGGTTAAAGATAAAAATAAACCTGAATTCTGCGGAAGTATTTAAAAGATTGAATGATTTTTTTTTTTGGGAAAAATTTAATGCTTCAGCCTCCGTTTTTTTATCATTCCTCCCTTAATGTCCTTTATTGTATTCATCACCACGAAAGCGTTAGGGTCTATTTTCTGAATCTCATTATTCAGTTTGCTTATTTCAAGGCGTGTTATCACTGTATATATAATATCTCTTTCATCCACTTCGCCATGTTTGCCAAAACCACCCTTCCCTTTAAATACAGTAATACCCCGGCCTAACTTTTCAATTATCATTTGTTTTATTTCAATATTATGAATTGAAATAATAGTAACACTGGTATATTCTTCAATTCCTTCAATAATAAAATCAACCGTCTTAGATGCCGCCAGGTAAGTTACAATGGCATAGAGGGCAGTATCAACAGATAATAAATAAGCAACAATCCCGAAAATGATAACATTTATAATGGTGATAATATCACCAACGGTTGTGCTGAACCTGCGGCTCAGGTAGAGTGCAAGCACTTCGGTACCGTCTATCACTGCTCCGCCACGTATGGTAAAACCAATACCGGCCCCGAGGAAGAAACCGCCAAATACGGCAACGAGTAACTTATCATTCGTTACATGAGGAAAATTAATAAACGCAGTAGAAAGAGCAAGTCCGGCAATAGCCAGAGCTGCTTTTATTGCAAATTGTTTTCCGATTACATTAAACCCTAACAGGATAAAGGGGATATTGATTAGAATAAGCATTAAAGGAAGTGTGGCTGGAGTAAGTTCACTAATCAATAAAGCAATACCAGTGGCGCCGCCATCAATAAAGTCGTTGGGTAATAAAAAACCATTAAGCCCAAAGGCTGCAGACATTATTCCGGTTACTATTAAAACTACATCCCTGATAAACGATTTAATCGAAGTTTTTAATTGACGATAGGCTTTAGCAATTTCATAAGGGCTTAACTCCGGCTCCTGTTCGGGTTTTTTCTTTTTGTATTTAAGAACAGAGTTTATTATAAAACGTTTCCAGGAAAGGTTCATTTTTCATTTTGTAAAAGGGAATTATCAATCTGTCCGAATTTACGAATAATTTTTAACGTATGGAACTACTTATTCTTATGAAAATAAAAAAAGCATCCAAAAGAGTGAATGCTCAATTATTTTCTTGTCAGTTATCAAACTGCTGACCCAAATTCCTTATACCTAATCCCCAATTCCTGAATTACTAGTCCTTTCCATGACAATGCTTATACTTTTTACCGCTTCCGCATGGGCAAGGGTCATTTCTTCCAATCTTAGGACCAACAGTTACCGGAACTAATTTATCTTTTTCATTAGCTGCATAATCTTCTCCTGCCTGATCCACCTGTTCTTTATTTGCCCGCATCTTACTGTAATCTGTTTTTTGCTGATGACCTTCTTTCAGTTTTGAATCTTCCTGCTGAATCGGGAGTGTTGCATGACTGAGAAACGAAACAATATCTTTATTTACATCGCCTGTCATATTTCTGAAAAGCTGGTAAGCTTCTACTTTATAAATCACCAATGGATCTTTTTGTTCAAGATAAGCTGTTTGCACACTTTGTTTCAAATCATCCATTGCACGCAGGTGTTCTTTCCATGCATCATCTATAACAGAAAGTGAAATTGTTTTTTCAAGTGAAGAACTTAATTCAGCACCATCCGATTTCAACGTTTTATCAAGATTCGTTAATACATTAAATCCTTTTGTTCCATCCGTAAAAGGCACTACTACATTTTCAATATGTCTTCCTTGTGTAAGCCTGATATTTTTAAAAACAGGAATTGCCTGTTTGCTTAACTCCGCTTTTTTATGTTGATAATTTCCTGTTGCTTCATCATACACTTTATCGGTAAGCGAATTAATATCTGCTTTTAAAAATTCTTCTTTCTCAATTTTTGTATCGATGCCAAAGTTTACAATACATGCTAATTTGAAACCTTCATAATCTTCCTGTTCTTTAAAACCGGCAACAACGTTTTCTGCAACTACAGAGAATGAAGTATCAATATCCAAAGCAAGCCGATCACCAAACAAAGCATGTTGTCGTTTACCATACACACCATTCCGCTGTGCATTCATTACATCATCATAGTCCAGCAATCTTTTGCGGATACCAAAATTATTTTCTTCAACTTTCTTTTGTGCACGTTGTATACTGTTGCTGATCATGCTATGTTGTATCACTTCACCTTCTTTATACCCCATCTTATCCATTAAGCCAGCTATTCTTTCACTACCAAACATCCGCATCAAATCGTCTTCTAATGAAACATAGAACTGAGATGAACCGGGATCACCCTGGCGGCCTGCACGACCACGCAACTGACGATCTACTCTTCTGGATTCATGCCGCTCAGTACCAACAATAGCCAGACCACCTGCATCTTTTACACCTGGCCCAAGTTTAATATCTGTACCACGACCGGCCATATTTGTAGCAATCGTAACAGCACCAGCCAAACCAGCTTCTGCAACTATCTGAGCTTCCCGTGCATGTTGTTTTGCATTTAATACATTATGCGGAATTTTTTTAACCGATAACATTTTGCCAAGCAATTCACTTACTTCAACGGATGTGGTACCAACTAGTATTGGCCTGCCTGCTTTACTCAATGCTTCTATTTCATCTATCAATGCTTTGTATTTTTCACGTTTGGTTTTATAAACAAGATCCTGATGATCTTTACGGATCATCGGAATATTTGTTGGAACAGTAACCACATCTAATTTATAAATATCCCAAAGTTCTTTTGCTTCTGTTTCTGCTGTACCCGTCATACCCGCAAGCTTATGATACATGCGAAAATAATTTTGCAAGGTAACGGTAGCATACGTTTGAGTGGCTGCTTCAATCTTTACATTTTCTTTTGCTTCAATAGCCTGGTGCAATCCATCGCTGTAGCGGCGACCATCAAGAATACGACCTGTTTGTTCATCAACAATTTTTATAGCACCATCCATAACTACATACTCCACGTCTTTATCAAACAAAGTGTAAGCTTTTAATAATTGTTGTACGGTATGTATCCGATCAGCTTTTTGAGAATAATCATTCAATAATAATTCTTTCTGACGCAGTTTATCTTCGACACTTATACTGCTTTTCTCTATATCGGCGAGTTTTACACCTATATCGGGGAGCACAAAAAACTCAGTATCCTCTCCGGTACGGGTTATCATATTTAAACCCTTATCAGTTAAATCAATTGAATTGTTTTTTTCATCAATATGAAAAAGTAATTCATCATCTACAATTTGCATATGCCGCTGCTGATCCTGCAAATAATAATTTTCTGCTTTCAGCATTTTTACTTTCGTGCCACTTTCACTTAAAAATTTTATAACCGGTCCATATTTAGGCAACCCCCGGTGTGCTCGAAATAAAAATAGGCCGCCACTTTTGGGATCGTCTTCACCTTCAGCAAAACGTTTTTTTGCTTCGTTCAAACAGTTACGAACAATTTTTTCCTGCTCCTGCACTAATTGTAATACTCTTGGTTTATGAATATGGAATGACTGGTCTTCGCCTTTAGCAACGGGCCCGGAAATAATCAACGGCGTTCTTGCATCATCAATCAATACACTATCCACCTCATCCACCATAGCAAAATGATGTTTGCGTTGCACCATTTCTTCGGCAGTATGTACCATATTATCGCGGAGGTAATCAAATCCAAATTCATTATTAGTACCATACGTAATATCTGCCAGATATGCTTTTCTTCTTTCATCACTATTCGGCTGATGTTTATCTATACAATCTACTGTAATACCCAGCCATTCGAAAATCGGACCGTTCCATTCCTGGTCACGTCGTGCCAGGTAATCATTCACGGTTACAATATGTACACCTTCACCTGCCAAGGCATTTAAATAAGAAGGAAGTGTAGAAACTAAAGTTTTACCCTCGCCTGTTGCCATCTCCGAAATTTTTCCTGAATGTAAAACGGCGCCACCTATCAACTGTACATCGTAGTGAACCATATTCCAGGTAACTAAACCACCGGCCGCACTCCAGGTGTTTTTAAAAATAGATTGATCACCACTAATCGTGATATACTCTTTTTTTATACTCAGGTCACGGTCTAATTGTGTGGCAGAAGAAATAATTTCTGTATTTTCTTTAAAGCGTTTTGCCGTTTCTTTAACCACCGCAAAAGCTTCCGGTAAAATTTCATTAAGCACTACTTCAATCTGCTTGTCTCTTTCTTTTTTCAGTTTATCTACTTGTTGGTAAATAGCATCTTTACCCATCAGGTCATTAAACGGAAGCTCCTCTGCCCGTTTGTTGGCATCGGTTATTTCAGTTTCTATTGATTGTAAATGATTTTTTATCCGCTGGCGAAATTCGTTTGTCTTATTGCGGAGCTGATCGTTGGTTAATGATTGATATGTCGCAAAGTGCTGCAGCGTTTTTTCAACAATGGGTTGTATTTTCTTTACATCTTTTACACTTTTGCTGGCACCAAACAGTTTTGAAATAAATCCTAACATAAAAATGAAATATGGGGTATTCCCGGTTTAAAAATTATGGATTTTATTCTGTCAAATTCAATGCTATAAATATTTATGAGCCAATTTGACAGCCTCCGGAATTTTTTCTCCCGGAAGAGCGGCAAAGATAGGTTTTATCCCGTGCCTGAAAGTGTGAGTTCATATATAAGTTTTTCAGGTTTTGATATGCCTGAGGTTTGATTTTTAAACGATCCGTTTTTCGAATAGTATTACGTTTTCTTTAACTTACATTACAGGCATCGGCGGTATTAATAACAAAAAAATATTATGAAACAATTCATCCTCTTTTTTTCATTTTCAGTTTTATTATTTTCCTGCACCAGTAACGAAATAGGCAACAGTAAAGATGTAAACCCCGAAGCAATATATTTTGATTATAAAATATGGGGGGAAGAGGGTAAAGATGATGTAACCGTCATGTTGCAATACAGATTTGGGGGTAACAATGGAACCACCCTGATATTAAATGAACCTGCAATGGTAAGTATGGATGGAAAACAAATAGCCGCCGACAGTAGCAAACTCACCGGGGCATTTTATGAAATAATGAATCCTTTAAATAATTTTAGTGGAAGTCATACAATTTCATTTACCGATTTGAAAATGAAAAAATATGTAGAGGAATTTGAATTCCTCCCTTTTACCTTAAAAACAAAAATACCTGCTCAACTAAAACGTGGCGATTTGGTTTTTGAAATGGAAGGATTAAATCCCATAGATTATATAAGAGTGTTTGCAACCGACACCTCGTTTGAAAGCCCGGGCATTAATAGAATAGATACAGTAAAAAATGGCCGGATTATAATTTCAATGACAGATTTGGAAAGTTTAGTTAACGGACCCATCAATCTTGAGTTTTATAAAGAGGATGAACGACCCGTAAAAAAGGGGACGAAAGAAGGTGGAATGATTTCTATTACTTATGGGGTGAAGAGGGAGTTTGAATTGAAAGCCCCTTTACAGCCGTAATTGCCTTAGAAAAAAATGTTCAATAATCAATGTTCAATATTCAATTCTCAATTAAGGTGATTCATTTTTAAATAGCCCTATTTAATTTTTCACTGAATAATTAAACGAAAACTGATAAATAGGCAATGTATAATCAATCTCTGGTTTCTTTTTGTTGCCCCCTAAATCCCCCGAAGGGGACTTTGTGAAGACTCTGATAATTTGTATTGGTTTGTAATGAAAGAAAACAGTTTTTCTTTTTTCTCTCTTAGCTTACTTCATTGAATAATTAAACGAGAACTGATAAATAGGTAAACTATAATCTATCTCTGGTTTCTTTTTATATTTATAATAAAGCACTTTGATATTTACGAGCCGGTTTATCTCCACACCCCAACCAAGTGAGTAGCCATGATAAAAGCCATTTGTTTCTATTGCAGGTAAAAACTCCTTGAGCTGTGAAGGGTTAGTATAACATCCGATATAACGAACCGCAAGCCAAAAGATGCCTACATTTTTTGAATTGCTTCTTTCCCA
>JANPEU010000130.1:0-3818 GCA_031423175.1 Bacteroidota bacterium | reverse complement strand
ATTTGAAAAATTCAGATCGATAAATAAGGAACACCGCAATGCAAACATCAAAGCCATTTTTGCTTACTCAGTTTTTTTTCCTGTAGTAGAGATCGTTTCTGCATTAGCAATTGGTTTAATAGTTTGGTATGGATCCGGGCAGGAAGCAAGTGTAGGTACTATCATGGCATTTATTCTTTGCTTAAATCTTTTATTCAGACCATTAAGGGTGATTGCCGATAAATTTAATGTACTACAGATGGGAATGATTGCAGGAGAAAGAGTATTTAAAGTGCTGGATAATCCGGATGTAACAAGGATAGCAGTCGGCAATCAACAGTCAATAGTCGGTAGTCCCCAACCTTCAACTTCCAACTTTCAACATTTCGAGGGGAAGATTGAATTCCATAATCTTTCTTTTGCCTATACAGATGAGAATTATATATTAAAAAATATTTCTTTTACTGTTAATCCTGGCGAAACGGTTGCAATTGTTGGCCATACCGGTTCAGGCAAAACAACCATTATAAGTTTACTGAACAGCTTATACCATCCGCAAAAAGGGGAAATAAAAATAGATAATATTAATATTGAAGAATACCCGGTAAATGATTTGCGAAAAAACATTGGCGTTGTACTGCAGGATGTTTTTCTTTTTTCAGGATCCGTATTAGAAAATATTACACTGCGCAATCCGGCTATCACAGAAGAAAAAGTAATGGAAGCCGCAAAGATGATTGATATGCACGACTTCATTATGAAACTACCTGGCGGCTATCATTATAATGTAATGGAGCGTGGAGCTACACTTTCTTTGGGTCAGCGGCAATTGTTGTCTTTTATACGGGCATTATTATACAATCCTTCAATTTTAATTTTGGATGAAGCTACATCATCCGTTGACACCGAAAGCGAACAATTGATACAGCACGCCATTGATAAAATGATTGCTGGAAGAACCTCGATTGTAATTGCTCACCGGCTTTCCACTATCCGGAAGGCGCATAAAATAATAGTGTTAGACAGGGGAGAAGTAAAAGAAATTGGCAGCCACGATGAATTAATAAAACAGCAAGGGTCATATTATAAACTTTACCAGATGCAATTTGAGAAAAAAGCAGAGCTTGTTTAAGTCCAAACTGATCAAAATGAGATTACTTTAAGGTAGTAATACCAATTTGATTTACTCTTTAATCCAAAAAATCCGGCATAATACCGAGAGCAGAAACGACTTTCGTTTTGTACTAAATAGTATGGCGATTCGGTATAAATCGAAGATGAAAAATTGAAATTTGAACATAGCGCATTTTTTTCTTTCCACTAAGGTTTTTCAGGTCTGCCCCCTTATCTTTGCGCCAAATTTAGGGATGGGTATGACTAACAGGCTATTTAAATCCTTTACTGTAGCGGCTTTCAGCGTTTTACTGTTTTCAGTTTCATTGCCTGTTTTTGCAGAAGGTGGTGAGGGTGGAAAAGAGCCGAAAAAAGAAAAAAACTTCAATGCTCAGGAAATCATTTTTGGACACGTACTGGACGGTCATGACTTTCACTTTTTTGATATCACAGATGCCGAAGGGCATAAAAAACCAATCGGTATTCCGCTTCCGGTAATTATTTATTCTCCCGAAAGAGGTCTTGATGTTTTCATGTCTTCAAAATTTCATCATGGTGAACATGAGTATAAAGGATACAGGATTATTGACAAAGAGTATCTGCAAAAACTGAAAGAGCAGGGTTTTGATCTTAAAAAAGAGGGTTTATCAATAGGTAAATTAATAGCAGTATCTAAAGATGACAAGCTTGATAAGTCGGTAACTTTCTACGATATTTCACTTACCAGAAATGTAGTGCAGATGATCTTAGCACTGTCATTGCTGGTTTGGATTATGCTCTCTATTGCAAAAAAATACAAAGCAGGTGAAGGTGTTAAAACAGCGCCAAAAGGCATGCAAAATCTTCTCGAGCCAATTATCACTTTTGTAAGAGATGATGTGGCTAAGCCAAATCTTGGGCATAAATGGGAAAAATATCTACCCTTTCTGTTAACCATATTCTTTTTCATTCTAATTAATAATCTATTTGGTTTAATACCGGGAACAGCAAATGTTACCGGTAATATTGCCTTCACATTTGTATTAGGTATTATTTCTTTTATTGTAATACTTGCCAGTTCAAAAACGCATTACTGGGGTCACATTTTTAACCCACCCGGTATGCCTTTAGCTGTTAAATTTATTTTGGTGCCGGTAGAGTTTGTTAGTGTGTTCATCAAGCCGATGGCTTTGATTATCCGTCTTTTTGCAAACATGGTAGCAGGGCATATTATTATTATATGTCTTATATCGCTCATTTTCATTTTTGCTGAAATGAATAAATTCATTGGTATTGCAGCCACACCAGTTGCAATAGGATTCACTGTATTTATTTATTTTATTGAAATATTAGTTGCATTTCTTCAGGCTTATATCTTCACTATGCTAACCGCGGTTTTCGTTGGTCAGGCTTTTGAAGGTGGACATCATGATGAAGCACATGCAGCACATTAGCCCCCATCCCCAAAAGGGGCGAAGGGAAGGAAAAATTTTTTAGTATTTTTTTTATAATCAAATAAATCAACAATTATGGATTTAATGATGGTATTGTTGAGCGACGTAGCAAATTCAAATGCTGGTGGCGCAATCGGAGCAGGATTAGCAGCAATGGGTGCTGGTATTGGTGTGGGCCAAATCGGTAAAGGTGCTGTTGAGGCTATTGCCCGTCAACCGGAAGCTTTGAATGACATTCGTGCTAACATGATTCTTACTGCTGCCCTTGTAGAAGGTGCTGCATTATTTGCAATCATCGTTGGTTTGCTGGCCGTTCTTTAATGAGTAGTAAACTGCATCTGAAGCACAGGGCGACAGGTGCAGTTTTTTTAACTGACATTTTTAAAAGTATTGAAATAAATTTTTATGGATCTTCTTAAACCCGCATTTGGACTTTTGATTTGGACGCTTCTGGCCTTCCTGATTGTGTTCTTCATTCTTAAAAAATTTGCATGGCCTGCCATTGTAAAAGGTTTGAAAGACCGTGAGCAATCTATTGCAGATTCACTGTCAACTGCTGAACGTGTAAAAGCAGAAATGGCGCAATTGAAAAGTGAAAACGAAGAACTACTTGCAAAGGCCCGGGAAGAAAGAGCAATTATGCTGAAAGAAGCAAGAGAAACAAAAGACAAAATTGTAAATGGGGCTAAAGACCTTGCTAAAATCGAAGCATCAAAAATTATGAAAGAAGCTGCCGCTGCAATTGAAGCACAGAAGATGGCTGCAATTACCGATGTAAAAAATCAGGTTGGCAAATTAGTAATAGAAGTAAGTGAAAAAGTTTTGAAAAGAGAATTAGGAAATAAAGAAGCCCAGGAAGTTCATATTAAAGGGCTGGTGAATGATGTGAAATTGAATTAAGCCCCTCCAAACCTTCCGCCTTTGGCGGAGAGGCTTATGAAGAGCTTTATGGAATAAAAAGTATTTTAAAATTATAATGAAACTTAAGCCCCTCCTTTGGAGGGGTTTGAGGAGGCTGAAATTATGCAGAATCCACGTCTTGCAACACGATACGCAAAATCTTTGATTGGACTGTCCATTGAAAAAGGGCTGTTGGAAAATGTATTTGCAGACATGTTATGGTTGCAGTCTGTTTGTAAAAGCAATAAAGATTTTGTAACCATGCTGAAAAGCCCGATCATCAAATCGGATAAAAAACAAAAAATTGTTGAAGCAATTACAGATGGAAGAATAAGTGAATTGACAAAGGCATTTAACCATTTGCTGATTGTAAAAGGAAGAGAAAGTAATTTG
>JANPEU010000129.1:0-2461 GCA_031423175.1 Bacteroidota bacterium | reverse complement strand
TCCAGTTTTTTTTCCTGTGCCCATACCAGAGTTTGAAAAAAGAAAAAAGTACTTATTGCCAAATATTTTTTTGCTGTTGCGCTTATGCTAAATAAGGATTTCATGTTGTTTCATTTTTTTAAGTATTGGTAAATATGGTGTATAATCATTTAGGTTATAAAGATGAACACATTATTTTGCCGGAGGGTTATACAATAAAATAAAATACTTATATAATTCTTATTTCTTTAACCAGTCTGGAATTTTCAACCAATCAGAGTTTTATACATGTATGACAAGACACTGACGGAATAGAATTATTGCTGCTTGTAGTTTGTCGTTGGTAGGCTAAGCACTTACTAACGCCTTTCACCTTCGATGGCGTGCTGCTTTCTTGATGGTACTACCAACAGAGACAAATAAAATAACATCCGCTACTCAGAGTCTTGTCTTGCCGAGGCTTTGCGAGGCATCTCAAACTTAGTGAGCAAATAAAAACTTTATTCATAAAGCGACTCAAATAATCATTTCCTCAAGAGATTTCTCTCCGCCGTTGGCGGACTCGGAATGAAAAATAGCATTAAAAATAAAGTAACATTGCCTACTTAGAGTCTTGTTATACTGAGGCACGAAGCATCTCAGAGACTTCGAATATTGAAAACCTGTTAAATTAAAATACATTCTCTTTTCATTTTCTCTGAGACTCCTCTCCGCCGTTGGCGGACTCGGAATGAAAAATAGCATTAAAAATAAAGTAACATTTCCTACTCAGAGTCTTGTTATGCTGAGGCACGAAGAATCTCAGAGACTTCGACTATTAAAAACCTGTTGAAATAGAATACTTTCTCTTTTCAATATCTCTGAGATTCCTCGCATAGCCTCGGTATGACAAGACTCTGATGGAGTAGAATTGTTGTTATCTATAGATTGTCGTTGGTTGGCTAAGCACTTAGCCACGCCTCATACCAACGATGGCGTGCTTCTTTCCTTATAGCTCTACCAACTGTGGCGAAATGGAATACACGATGAGATGACTCCCCTGAGATACTTTTGAATTGCAGTTTCAATAAAGCTGGGCTCGGTATAACTAGAAGCTAAGGAACATGATTATTTCTGTTTATAGTTAGAGAGTTAAGTATTTAATAAAATAAAAACCCCGATTACTTTTATCCGGGGTTTTACTGACATGTTATTAATTTAAAAAACTTATCTCGCTAAAAAATCAGTAAGTGCTATATAATGCCTGCTATTATGATCATCTTTCCAAATTCTGTAATGGCTGGGATAATTAGTACCAGCAGGTGAGAAATGAATTGGTTGTGGGTATGCCCTGTTAACAGAAGTGCCCCCCATTAAAAATGCCCGTGTAATCATTGGTTCGAGAAAATGCACATGTCCATTGTTTGATCCATAAATAAAAGTATGTGTAAATGGCGCCAGTGTAGGTGGCAGTTCCGGTGAAGCAGGATTAAGCCAGTGTGTGCCCATTTGAGGAACAGTAGCTCCCCGTATAACGTAAGAAGCGGGTAAATATCCGGCAGCAGGAGCAGGGCCGGGTACACCGGTAATAGCTGATTGATCGGCTACGGAAATTTTATAGAAGTGCATATCAAAATGCGGTACATCATAAATATGGGGTGGTTCATGCCCTACGGGTTCCCAGTTTATTGTTATATGATCAAATGGTGTTATGGCTCTTGCTTTCTGGTGCAGCGTTAATACAAACGTACTGGCTGCAAAATTTGAGGGATCAGTCGGTAGTCCTTGCAATGAGTTATCGGTCATTTCAATTCCAATTGCTAAGGGTTTGTCATCAGACCGCCTGATATTAATCCACGAACGAAGATGTCCATTACCCATTTGAACAGTGGGGCCATAAAAAGTATTATAGTCCTGATTATTGGATTGGCCATTGCTGTTGGAGGAACTAAGGTCTGTTTCCGGGATAATAATTTTTTCAGCAGATGAGAAATTGTCCACTGTTGTAACCATTGGTTCCTGCTTTAGTTTTTGACAGGCAGAAACGGTAATGGCTATTACCAATGCCAGGTAATAGCTAAAAGAAATCATCTTTTTCATAAATGTAATTGTTTAAGTTAACTAATATTATTTTGGCTTTTGTAAAGGATGCAGGAGAAGAAATTCTGGAGGTATTCTGAAGAAACTCAATAAACAATAATAAAGATAAACACTTTTGTTATTAATAATATTTTTTTTACCACAAAAATTATAAAGCGTTTGTAAAAGCAGGAACCCAGTCGCAGAACAGCTTTCCTTATTTGTAAAGATTATTTTGAAAACCCAGATTGAAAAGAGTATCAATCCCAAACTATTTTTTTACCAAAAGGCATTAAGGAAATTTCAACTAATTTAAAATGCTGTCTGCCCCAAGGAATACCAACTATAGTTATCGATAATAAAAATCCCATTACAATATGTATAAGGGCAGTGTACAACCCTCCGAAAATAAGCCATATGATAT
>JANPEU010000128.1:0-4038 GCA_031423175.1 Bacteroidota bacterium | reverse complement strand
GTGAAGGTGCTTATCTGGGTAAAACGGTGCAAGTAATTCCACATATAACTGACGAAATAAAAAGAAGAATGCTGCAGTTGGGTGTGGGTGGATTATATGATGTAGTAATAACAGAAATTGGCGGTACGGTTGGTGATATTGAAAGTTTACCATTTGTAGAAGCAGTGCGTCAATTGCAATGGGAATTACCAGAAGAAGATTCGTTGGTAATCCATCTTACATTGATTCCATATTTAAAGGCGGCTAAAGAATTGAAAACAAAACCTACTCAGCATAGTGTAAAAATGCTGAGTCAGGAAGGTGTGCATCCTGATATAATTGTTTGCCGTACCGAACGGCCATTGATGCCGGAGCTGAAAAGAAAGATTGCTCAGTTTTGTAATGTAAGACAAGAAGCGGTGATTGAAGCAATGGATGCTGCAACTATTTATGAAGTACCGGTTTTGATGATGCGTGAAGGGCTTGATGTAATTTGTTTAAAAAAATTAAATATTACAGATTATAAAGAACCAGAACTGGCAAAGTGGAAAGAATTTTTGGATAAACTGAAATATCCCAAGAGTAAAGTTTCAATTGGTTTGATTGGGAAATATATAGAACTACAGGATGCTTATAAATCTATTCTTGAATCTTTTATTCATGCAGGTGCTATGAATGAGTGCCAGGTTCAGGTTGTAAATGTACATAGCGAATTTATTACCGATGATAATGTTGCAGAGAAATTAGCCGGGCTGGATGGATTATTAGTTGCGCCGGGTTTTGGTCATCGTGGTGTGGAAGGAAAAATAGTGGCCGTAAAATATGCAAGAGAAAATGGATTGCCATTTTTCGGAATTTGTTTGGGAATGCAAATGGCAGTTATTGAATTTGCCAGAAATGTATTAGGAATGAAAACGGCACACTCAACAGAAATGGATTTGAATACATTGGATCCGGTGATAGATTTAATGGAAGAACAAAAAACGGTAACCGCAAAAGGCGGCACGATGCGATTAGGTTCTTACCCCTGCGAAATGAAACAAGGAACATTGGCTCATAAAATTTATAATTCTGATATGATTAGTGAAAGACATCGCCATCGTTGGGAGTTTAATAATAAATATCTTGAGCAATTTGAAAATGCCGGAATGGTAGCGAGTGGAAAAAATCCGGCTACTAACCTGGTTGAAATAATCGAGATACCTTCTCATCCTTTCTTTATAGGTGTGCAATATCACCCCGAACTTAAAAGCACTGTAGAAAATCCGCAACCGATTTTTGTAAGTTTCATAAAAGCAGCAAAAGAATATGCGGAAAAAAAAACTGAGGTGAAGAATCCATTACTTCAAAGCGAAATGATTTAAGTCAGTCGGAAGTCAACAGTTATAAATCGGCAGTCAGCAATCGTCAGACTGTAGTCGGGAGTTTTTAATAGGTTAGCAATACACTTTTTATAAAACTTAATAATTAAGACTATGAGTACTTATAAAGATTTACTTGCTTATAAAAAAGCATTTTCCTTGGCAATGAAAATATTTGAATTATCAAAAAAATTTCCAAAAGACGAAATATATAGCCTTACTGATCAAGTAAGAAGAAGTTCCAGATCAGTATGTGCAAATTTTGCTGAGGCCTTCAGACGAAGAAAGTATCCAGCACATTTTTTAAGCAAATTATCAGACTCTGACTCTGAAAATGCTGAAACTGAAGTGTGGATTGATTTTTCTTTTGCATGTAAATACATTTCCCAAACTGAACATTTTGAGTTAAAAAACGATCAGGCAGAAGTTGGCAGATTATTAGGTGATATACTAAAATCTCCTGAAAAATATAGTTAGCAAAAAGAGTAATGTATTAATTAAAAACTTCCGACTGCGGAGTACTATCTGATTGCCGCCGATTGTTGACTGCTGACTGCCGATTTGTGGCTGATTTTTGCCGACTGCCGATTGCTGACTAATGACTGATTCACCTATCTTTGGCGACTTTTAAATTTTACATAGAATGAAGTTTGATAAAAATACCGTCATTGGATTTGGCCTGCTCGCTGTTTTGTTTATTGCATTTTTCTGGATCAATTCAAGAGATCAGAAAGCTTATCAGGCAAAGCAATTGATAGAAAAAGCAAGAATGGATTCAATAGCAAAATTGCAGCAACCAAAAGTTGATCCTATTGTAGCAAAAAAAGATTCCATTATTGCTGACTCCACAAACCGGATTAGTAATGCTGGAAATTTTCAACAGTCAGTTAATGGGGCTGAGAAACTGACTGTGGTTCAGTCTGACTTATTGAAAATTACTTTTACCAATAAGGGGGGAAGGCCAAAATTTGTAGAACTTAAAAATTTTAAGACTTCCGACAGCAACCTGGTAAAATTAGCTGGCACAGATTACGATAAACTTTCTTACACAATCAATACTGCTGAAGGTAAAGTGGATGAGGTGGCTAATTTTTATTTCAATGATCCGGTTGTATCAAAAAATGCAGATGGAAATACGATTGTAAACTTTTCTCTTCCCAGTTCAGATAGTAGTGGTTCATCAATCAAGCATTCTTATATTATTAAGCAACAGGATTACATGATTGATTTTAATGTGGAGATGGTTGGTGCAAATAAATTATTAACGGGTGGTGTAATGAACCTGAATTGGAATTATAAGGCCGTTGCACAGGAAAGTGATTTTACATACGATCAAACCAATACGCAAATTGGTTTTGTAATGGATGATGAATTTGATTTTTACAATATCGCAAACCGTAGCAATAAAGAATTTGATAAACCCGTAAAATGGTTAGCTGTACGGCAGCGTTTCTTCAATACAATTGTTGTTGCAAAAAATAATTTCAGTTCTGGCAAAATGGAATGGACGATGCCATCTGACAGCGGGAAAACTGTAGTACAATTTCAAGCAAATATGAAGGTAAAAGTAGAAGGCCTTTCATCAGCTACTATTCCATTCAGTATTTATTATGGACCGGCAGATTATAATTTGTTGCTGAAATATGACATGAAAATGGGAAAATTGATCAATCTGGGTCAGGGTTTTTATGCATTTGTTCGTCCATTAAATAAATATTTAGTCATTCCCATATTCGATTTTTTTAAAAACAATATCGTGAGTATGGGGTTGGTAATTCTTTTGCTCACTTTTATTATACGGTTATTAATTTCCCCGCTTACTTATACCAGTTACCTGAGCGGGGCAAAAATGAAAGCCTTGAAGCCTGAGATTGCAAAGTTGAAAGCAAAGCATGGCGATAATCAGCAGGCTATGAGTATGGATCAAATGAAACTCTTTCGTGAAGCAGGCGTAAACCCTTTGGGAGGATGTATTCCCGCTTTGTTACAGATTCCAATCTTCTTTGCCTTATTCAGTTTTTTTAATTCAAGTGTAGATCTCAGGGGTGTAAGTTTTTTATGGGCAGACGACTTATCAGTTTATGATGATATAATAAAGTTTGGTGTTAATATTCCGCTACTGGGTAGCCACCTGAGCATTTTTAATCTTACAGCTACAATCACTAGCTTTCTTATTTCAATTTACAGTATGAGTATGACTCCGGATCAAAGTAATCCGGTATTGAAGTACATGCCTTATATATTTCCGGTGTTTCTGTTATTCTTCTTTAACAAGCTTCCCGCAGCCTTAACATGGTATTATACAGTTTCCAATTTGGTTACACTTATTATTCAAATCGTAATTCAGAAGTATATAATTGACCATGATAAAATATTGGCGAAGATTGATGAAAATCGGAAAAAGCCAAAGACAAAATCAAAATGGCAGGAAAAAATGGAGCAAATGCAGGATCAGCAAAAAGCTTTGAAAACTTCGCAACAAAAAAATAAGCGTTGATATAGTTAAAAAAATTATCCCATAAAAGCAGCCTGATATAGCTGCTTTTTTTTTAATTAATAATACCGAATCGCCATACAATTTAGTCCAAAACGAAAGTCGTCTCTGCTCTCGGTATTATACCAGATTTTTTGGATTAAAGGGTAAATCAAATTGGTATAATTTATAAACAGGTGTGGCAAGGTTGCAACTAATTAGCTA
>JANPEU010000127.1:0-11566 GCA_031423175.1 Bacteroidota bacterium | reverse complement strand
CGGATTTTTTGTTGCAATAGGCCATCAGCCAAATTCAGAAATCTTTAAAGAATTTATTGAGATGGACGAAGCTGGCTATATCAAAACCATTCCAGGTAGTACCCGAACGAATGTAGAAGCTGTATTTGCCAGTGGTGATGTACAGGATAAAATTTATCGCCAGGCTGTAACGGCTGCTGGTACAGGTTGTATGGCTGCGTTGGATGCTGAGCGGTATCTTGCAGAAAAAGGAATTCACTAGTTTGAATGGATTAAAAAGTTTAATCGTTTATCAGGCTCATTCAAGACGTTTCATAATAAAGTACATACTTCTCCTAAACTATCTAACAGAAAATAATAAGAATGATAATAGTAGAATTAAAAAATGTTCATTTCCATGCCTTTCATGGATTGTATGAGGAAGAAAAAAAAGCAGGCAATGATTATGAATTTAATTTAACTGTGAGCTGGGAAGCCGGAGCGTTGATCACAAATTTAAATGAAACAGTAAATTATGTAAAGCTTTATGAATTAGTAAAAGCGGAAATGAAAAACCCCCGTCAGTTATTAGAAACACTTTTAATGGAGCTTGCAGAAATAATACATCAGGAGTTTCAATTTGTAAAAGAAATTAACATGAGCGTTGCTAAACTCAATGCTCCGATCCTTAACTTTATCGGCAGTACATCCGTTACATATAAGAAAACATACTGAATTCTACATGAAGAAATTAATTCTATTCTTTTTTCTGCTTGCAAATAGTTGGCTTATTTCCGCTCAAGATATAAATACATTAATTAAGAAAGCCGATAGTTTGGAAACTGCCTTAAATGAAACAGCAGCTTTTCAGACATTTACCCAGGTACTAAAAATTGATTCACGTAATTATTATGCCCTTTGGAAATGCAGTGAACTTTGCAGCCGTGTTGGTAACCGGCAACCCACAAAAGAAAAAAAAGCAGATTACTTCAAAGCCGGAAAAATTTATGCAGAGACGGCTATTAAAGTAAATCCAAAAGCTGCTGATGGTTATTATGCTTTATCAGTGGCCATGGGAAGAAAGGCATTAACGGAAAGTGGAAATGAAAGAGTGAAAGCTGTAAAAGAAATAAAAGCAAATGCAGATAAAGCGATTTCAATAAATCCGAATCATGGTCGTGCATGGCATGTTTTGGGTAAATGGCATTATGAAGTAAGTAACCTGAATGGACTTGAAAAGGCAGCACTTAAAATAATATATGGTGGCTTGCCAAAATCTTCACTAAAAGAATCTATAAAATGCTACGAAAAAGCTAAAGACCTTGAATCTGTTTTTGCACTAAATAATCTTGAACTTGCAAAAGCATACCACCGTAATGATGAAGACGCAAAAGCGATTCCCTTGCTGAAACAGCTACCCAGCCTGACGGCAAAAACAGAAGACGATGCAAGGATTAGGGCAGAGGGGAAAAAGTTACTGGAGAAGATTGAGGATTAGGGCATACAAGTAAATCCCATTTTTTAGCCAAAAGGTTTTATTATCTTTGAGTAAATAGAAATCTGCAATGTTGTTATTAAATAATATACTGAAAGAAATAAAGGACATTCCTGCCAACCGGCTTGAAGAGTTGTACCAGGTTGTTCATTCTCTGACCCCCACAATTAAACAAAAAAACAGCCTGCGGAAAAAAATTCTTTCTTATGGTGGAGTTTTCAGGGATATGAGCAGCAATGATTATAAAGAATACCAGAAGCATACAAAAAAGACAAGAGTAAAACTTTTTGACCGTAATATAGTTTTATGAAGCAATGTATGCTTGACACCGATATTCTATCTGAATTTTTAAGAGGCAATCCAAAAATTATTGCCAGCGTTGAAGAATATCTCAATGAATACGCCTTTATTAATCTCAGCATCATTACATATTATGAAATTCTAAACGGGCTTCTTTATTAAGATGCAAAAAAGCAGTTAGCAAAATTTGAAGCTTTTGTAAAACTCGGTAAAGTTTTCCCTCTTACAATCCGCACTGCAAAAATTTCAGCAGGGATTCAGGCAGGTCTTCGTAAAAAAGGAATACAGATTGGGCATACTGATACATTAATCGCAGGTATCGCAATGGCTGGCAAACTCCAGCTTATAACAAATAATACAGAGCACTTCAAAAGAATTAAAGGACTTGAAATTGTTAATTGGATGAAGTGATTTTTATAGGGGACTAAGTTTCTCTTGTTTCTATTTGGGTTAGATTTTAAGTAAATTTGATACAGGTAATTACAGCAATCAATGAGTTGACTGCATTTATTGACGACTTTACACAAACATCTAAAATATAACTTATGGGCTTTTTGACCTAGATACACTTTTCTTTGAAAAATATGAAGGCGGACTTCCAGACATTAAAGGTCCGAAAGACATTCAAATTGAATTCAAAGGAAGTAAGTTAATAATATCAACTCGTGATATTTTTAGTAACAAGACAATAACTCTTCAACCGAAGCAAATTATTGAAGTCGGGTTAAATCAACAGAAATATCGTTCGGGAGGTAAAGCTGCAACAGGCGCAGTAATTGGCGGCATCTTAACTGGTGGCATTGGACTTTTGGCAGGAGCAGCATTGGGAGGCAAACGAAGAACTGAAAATAATTTGCATTTAGTAGTTGAAATAAACAGCAGACAATTCGAAGTACATATTAAACCAAGCAAGAGGACACAAAACTTATACAATCAATTAGTAACCTTTTCTTCTAAAGTGGAAAGTTCAAAACAAGAAACTACTGCGACAAGCGAACAGGCTAAGACAGATAAAATTGATATTGCAACTGAGTTGGAAAAATTTCATGGACTTGTTCAAAAAGGAATATTGACACAAGAAGAATTTGAAGCACAGAAGAAAAAACTTTTATCATAATGCCACATCCAACTGAAGTTAATCCAAGTAAATTCTAAGTAGAGAAAATACTTTATAACATTGACGGTTTTTCTATCGCCTATGGACTTTGGGAAGGCGAAAACAAATATTTAGCTGTTCGTTGGGACGGCGAACAAGGCAAAACAGGTATGCCACAGACATTCGGAAAACCTCAGTGGTTAATTATTCCAGGTGAATTGACAATTGCATTTACAAAAGCACTTCTTGAAACCGACGCAAAAACTGAAAAAAAACAAATTCTTGACTTGCTGCACAGTTTATATTAGATTACTTAGCGACAAAATATAACTGCTGCCAACATAGCAGTACTACTACTCAGTGCATAAAAAATTAAATAACTTTCTTCCTCCATCTTCCGCTCTGCAAATAAAACCACGATGGCACAAACATACAAATCCAGTAAAGCCATTCACTCATCCAGCCAATGGTAATGGAGAGTTTAAGTTTTTCCATTACGATATAAACAAATGCGATGTAAAAAATAATAGTGAAAAATTCAATAAGAAAAGTAACTCTTGTATTGCCGGTACCAGTAACTGCATAGAGCCACACTACAGAAAACGACATGAAGATCATTGCGAGGCTGATTACTCTTACTACCGGTATGCCTTGTTGTATGAACTCATCACCCTGACCGAAGATTGAAAGAAATAATTGCGGCATAAGATTTAGCACTGCACAAATAATAATAGCAATGCCGTAACTTAGTTTAGTTATTTTTTTTATTACATGTAGTACTTCATCTTTTTTGCCCTGACCAATTACATTGCTCACCATACTGTTACAGGTAGATGCAAATGCCCAGCTCATACAGCCGAAAATGCCGAATACATTGCGCATTACATTTGAAATAGCCTGCGGTGCAACGGCTGTTTGATTCCGTTCGATAAGGATAAAAAAGAATTCCCAGGTAGTAATACTGATAGCATGTTGAAATACTAATGGCGCAGACATATTTGTTATCAGCTTTGCATTCTGTTTATCCCAGCGAAAATTTTTGAACAAAGAGAAACGTTGTGCAATTCCTTTTTTATGAATAACAAGATAGATAACGAACATACCAATGAACTCTGAAATGATTGATGCAACAGCCGCGCCATTAAAACCCAATGCTGGAAAACCCCAGGCACCAAAAATAAAAGTATAATCAAAAACAACATTTGCCACAGCTTCTGCAATGGTGCCGATAACGAGATACCTGCTTTGATTCGTACCCACAAGTAAAGCATTCCGCATCTGGTAGATGTATAAAAAAGGTAAGCCCCAGATACGTATTTGTAGAAATGAAATGGCCATTTCTGCTTTTTGTTCATCATGCAGAATAGATCGGAATATGGAAGGTGTAACTGTGTAAGTAAAAATAATTCCAAATACTGCAATTAACATTGCAGTTAGTATTCCCTGGTTAAAAAGTTTGCCAATTTCATTCGGACGGTTTTCTCCGGCACGCCGGCTGATGAGTGCCTGCAATCCATTATTCAAACCAAATCCTATAGAAGCAAAAATCAGGTAATAAACTCCTGTAATACTTGCTACGGCTAGCGACTCTGAAGAAAAATGCCCGAGAAAAATATTATTGGTTATAAAATTTAACTGAGGTACTAATATTGCAACACTGATGGGCAATGTAAGTTTTAGTATCTGCCGGTTCGTAACTTGCAGTTGAAGGTCGCTATGGTTAGTTTGTGCAGACATGAATAAAAAACCTGCAAACCTACATAGAATTAAGTTATTAAAATGCCGCTATCCTTTAAAGGGGAAATTAAAAACTTTAATATGTTGGCATCCTTTCCGGGGGATGGGGCATTATTCATTTCATTCCTTCTTTTTTTTATGCTAACATTGCAACCGGAGAATAAATGAATCTGAAAAAATTATTTCATATTAGATCAGCTGATGTAGAAAATAATCTGTCAGTTCAACCTGTACTTGCGATAAGTCTGGGTGAAAAGTATTTTAGTTTTTCTATTTCAAATGTACAGGGCAATCAGTTATATCAATTGGCTTGCTATGCTGCAGATGAAATGAATCCTGAAACACTGGCAGAAATTTTAAGCCTTCATCCGGAAGCCAGTGCATTATTTTATAAAGTTGCAGTTTGTTATCATTATCCTCAGCATGTTTTAGTGCCGAATGAGTTTTATGCTCATGAAAATATTGGCGAGTTATGGAGAGCGGTTTATGGAATAGCTTCATTAAAAAATATTGTATCGGAAAATGCTACTGAATGGCAATTGAATACTATTTATACAATACCAGCAGGTGTACAGCAATTTTTAAATAGACGTTATCCCACCGCATCGTTTAAGCATTACTCCACTCTTTCATTAAAAAACAGTTTAATTCCTGTACAAAGCGGATTACTTCAGGTCGATTTTGGTGTGGATGAATTTAAATTAACGGTAACCAAACAAAACCAATTATTGTTGATTGAACAGTTTGAATACACAACTCCGAATGATGTTATTTATCAGTTAATCAAAGTATGTAATGGATATTCAATGTCTCAGTATGAAGTGAAGCTTTCAATTTCAGGGTTGGTGGATAAAGATTCTGCTTTATATAAAGAGCTGTATTCATATTTTATTAATATAGAATTCAGAAATGCAAACTGGGATCATGCAGATCATCCAAATCATTTTTTCACCCAGTTAAATGATATTGTAAAATGCGCATCGTAGGTGGGGAACATGGAGGAAGACGATTTAATCCCCCCGGGAGTATGCCGCATACAAGACCTACTACTGATGTGGCAAAGGAAGGTTTGTTTAATGTATTGCAAAATAACCTCGCTTTTGAAGACCTGAAATCACTGGACCTGTTCGGTGGAACCGGAAGTATTAGTTATGAACTGGCATCAAGAGGTGTAAAAGATTTGACTGTTGTAGAAAAAGATGAAAAGATGTTTGAGTTTATAAAAAAAACAGCAGCAGCATTACGGTTGGAAAATTTTAAAATAATAAAGTCTGATGTTTTTAGATTTATAAATAACTGTTCAGATCAATTCGATTTTATTTTCGCCGGTCCACCTTATGCACTCACAAATATTGATGATTTACCAAAACTGGTTTTTGAAAAAAAACTTTTAAAACCACATGGCTGGTTTGTATTAGAGCATACACCAGGAAATGATTATAAAACATTTCCATTTTATAAAACTGAAAAAAATTACGGTACAACGGTATTTACAATTTTTGTTTTAAAGCCAAAAGAAGATGTTGGTGAAAAGAAAAAAGATGATAGATAATAGTTCTTTAGCGTTCAATCTATCCGGCAGTAATAACTTTCTCAATAAATTTTTTAATAATTTCCCGTAAACCACTATTATCTATTCACTATAAGTTATTAACTGTTCTTCGTATCTTCCCCAAATGCTTAAAGCAGCGGCACGCAAATATTACCGTGAGAAAAGAATGGCTTTGTCAAATACAGAAAGATCGAAATTGGATGATTTATTGCTGATTCAGTTTCAGACTATGAAATTGCCTTTCATTCAAACCTTGCTGAGTTATTGGCCTATTGAAGAAAATAAAGAACCCAACACACATCTTTTTACTGATTTTATTGAATTTAGAAATCCTGAAGTTAAAATTTGTTATCCGAAAAGTGATTTTAAAAATATCCTCATGACAGCCATTAAGACAGATGAGGAAACAAAGTTTAAAAAAAACAGTTATCAGATTTATGAACCTGTAAATGGGGAAGTGGTTCTTCCATCTGAGATTGAACTGATTTTTATTCCCTTGCTTGGTTTTGATCTGGAAGGTTTCAGGCTTGGCTATGGCAAAGGATTTTATGATAAATATCTTTGGCAGTGTAATCGTGAATGTATTGTAATTGGGTTTAGTTATTTTGACCCACTTGATAAAATTGATGACCGCAATAATTTTGATGTACCTTTAACCGCTTGTATCACTCCACACAAGGTTTATGATTTTTGATTTCCTATTCCGTTCATTCCGCATTTTATTATTACCCTTTGCATTGGTTTATGGGCTGATCATTTGGGTAATAAATAAATTGTATGATATTAACATTTTCAAGTCATCCGATTTTGGTTTACCCGTAATTTCAGTTGGCAATTTATCAGTTGGTGGTACAGGCAAATCACCCATGGTGGAATATATCGTTGAACTGTTAATTAATAAATATAAGATAGCAACCTTAAGCCGTGGGTATAAACGAAAAACGAAAGGTTACTCGTTAGCAAAAACAAACTCAACTGCATTGGAAATTGGCGATGAACCCATGCAGTTTCATATTAAATATCCTGCACTTTCTGTGGCGGTTGGGGAGCAAAGAGTAGAAGCTATACCACAATTGCTGCATGACAAACCGGAAACAGAATGTATTATTTTAGATGATGCTTTTCAACACCGGTCTATAAAAGCTGGACTGGATATTTTATTAACAGAGCATGATAATTTATTTGTGAATGATTTTTATTTACCTACCGGCGATTTACGGGACTTAAAATCTTCCTATCTACGGGCAGAAATTATTGTAGTGACAAAATGTAAACCGGATTTGTCTGAGTTTGCAAAAAATAAAATTATCAATCAGATAAAGCCACTACCCGGTCAAAAAATATTTTTTACGGCCATTGAGTATGGCAATTGCTATCATCTTATTAATAAAAATACAATTGAGTTAAATACAAAAACCGAAGTCTTGTTGCTTACGGGTATTGCAAATCCAAAACCATTGAAAAAATTAGTGGAGGAGCATAGCAAAACCTATTCACTAGTTCAATTTCGGGATCATCATATTTTCACTATTGATGATTTAAGAGATATACAGGAGCGGTTTGAAGCAATCAAATCAGAAGAAAAAATTATTCTAACAACAGAAAAAGATGCAGTCCGGTTACTAAAGTTTGGAAATGAACTGGAAGGATTACCCGTTTATGTAATACCGGTACGTCATCATTTTTTGTTCGAAGAAGGAAAACGGTTTGATGAAACAGTTGAATCATTTATAAAAAAATTTAAAAAAAATAATTAAAGAAATTATGGGAAGAAAGAATTCCAAAAAAAGAAAAGAGAAACCAACCTCATCAAAAACTTATAAAGGTGTGGTAGATATGACCCGGTCGGGTATGGCATTTATCATTGTAGAAAATTTAACAACAGATATAATGGTTCGCCCCACCGATATGAATACAGCATTGCATGGCGATACGGTTTGGGTGCAAATAACGAAAGGACGTGAAGGCGCCGGAAGAATGCAGGGTGAAATAATAAAAGTGATTACAAGAAAACGTAAAGAGTTTATTGGGCACCTGGAAATGAATAAATCAAAATCGGAGGACAAACCATTTGCATTTTTTATTCCGGATATGGAACGGCCGATGCCGGATATTTTTATTCCGTATAAAAATTTAAACAATGCCAAAGACAACGATAGAGTAGTTGTGCGGATTTTAGAATGGGAAGCAGGTGGTAAGCGGCCTGTTGGCGAGGTATTGAATGTATTGGATGCGGAAAATGAAAATGATTTGGCAATGAAAGAAATTTTGCTGGGTGCCGGATTTCCATTGCAGTTTTCAGACGATGCTTTAGAGGTGGCGGCCCGAATACCCGATACGATTTCAAAAGAAGAAATTGAAAAACGGAAAGACCTTCGGGATATTCTCACCTTTACCATCGATCCGGTAGATGCAAAAGATTTTGATGATGCTATTTCATTTCGGGTATTAAAAAATGGTGTGTACGAAATAGGGGTACATATTGCAGATGTCAGCCATTATGTAGAAACGGATACGGCGCTTGATCTTGCGGCTTATGAAAGAGCAACATCGGTTTATTTGCCAGATCGTGTTAATCCAATGTTGCCCGAACATATTTCAAATGTCCTGTGTTCATTGAGGCCCAATGAAGATAAACTCACCTTCTCCGCCATTTTTCAGGTAACGGCTAAATGTGAAGTAAAAAATTGCTGGTTAGGAAAAACAGTTATTCATTCCAATCACCGGTTTACATATGAAGATGCTCAGGAAATCATTGAAAAAAAAGAAGGGCATTTAAAGGAAGAAATTTTAATTCTCAATGATCTGGCACAGCGGATGCGAAAGCAACGTTTCAAACATGGAGCTATTAATTTTTCTTCAACTGAAGTACGTTTTAAATTGGATGAAAAAGGAAAACCAATCAGTGTGGTAATAAAGGAAAGCAAGGAAGCACATCAGTTGATTGAAGAATTTATGTTACTTGCAAACAGAAAAGTAGCTGAACATTTTTCTAAAATAAAAATTAATGGGAAATTATTACCCGTTCCTTACCGTATTCATGATGATCCCGATGAGGAAAAGCTGATCCCTTTTGTTGCATTTGCCAAAAAATTCGGGCATAAATTCGATATGTCATCACCTAATAAAATTGCTGAATCTTTTAATCAGTTGTTGAAAGATGCGCATGGTACTCCTGAGCAGCATGTGTTGGAGCAGTTAGGAATTCGTACCATGGCAAAAGCAAAATATACGGTTGAAAATGTTGGGCATTATGGTTTGGGTTTTGAACATTATTGTCATTTTACTTCGCCCATTCGCCGTTATCCCGATGTGTTGGTTCATCGTGTTTTGCAACAAGTATTGAATGAAAATATTGTGGTTGATAAAAAGATGGAGGATAAGTGTAAACATTGCAGCGAAAGAGAAAGAGCAGCAATGGAATCGGAACGTGCAGCGAATAAATACAAGCAGGTAGAGTATTTAAAAGATTATTTAGGAGAAGAATTTGATGGTGTGATTAGCGGCGTATCATCATTTGGTTTTTGGGTTGAGACAGTTGAACATAAATGCGAAGGATTAATTTCGTTGAATAGTTTATTGGATTTTGATACATTCGTTCACGATGAAACAGATTATTGCCTTGTGGGTCGTCGCAGTGGAAAGAAATTCAGGATAGGTGATAAATTAAAAATAAAAGTGGTGGCAGCTAATTTAACCAAGCGTCAGTTGGATTATGAATGGGTTTTGGAAGGCAAGTAATTAGTAATTTGTCTAAAGGACTCATTGAGGAATTGGGGATTAGGTATTTGGTTAATTGATATGTTAGTTTTTATTTTTGTTTAAAAGCATAATAAATAAAGTTTATAAAAATAATGACTCTAAGGCCTTCTCCTTTGGAGTGGGGTTGGGGTCTGACGATAACTATCAGACTCCGACCGCAGCGTCGGAGGTGAGGCGAAAAATTAAACTATGCAATCATTCGAATCATTATCAAAACAATTTATAGAGAAATTTAATGAACGGCATTTTCCGGATGAGCCGGCTACATTATATCAACCCAATGAATATTTTTTAGCATTGGGTGGTAAAAGAGTCCGCCCGGTTTTATGCTTAATGGGCAACGAGTTATTTGATGAAATAAAAAACGATGCATGGCATGCTGCAACAGCAATAGAACTATTTCACAATTTTACATTAATACATGACGACATCATGGACAAGGCTCCGTTGCGTAGAGGTAAAGAAACGGTTCATTCAAAATTTGGAGAAAACACCGCACTGCTTGCGGGTGATGTTATGCTGGTAAAAGCGTATGACTATTTAAATAAACTAAATACTTCTTATCTGCAAAATGTATTGCATCTTTTTAATAAAACGGCAATTGAAGTTTGTGAAGGCCAGCAGTTGGATATGGATTATGAAAAACAAGATACAGTAAGCCTCGGTGATTATTTAAAAATGATTGAATTAAAAACTTCTGTTTCTTTGGCAGCAAGTTTACAGGTGGGTGCATTGCTCGGCGGTGCCGGTAAAGGGAATCAGCATTTGCTTTATGAGTTTGGAAAAAAGTTAGGATTAGCTTTCCAGGTGCAGGATGATTATCTCGATGCTTTTGGTGACCCCCAAAAATTTGGCAAACAGGTTGGTGGAGATATACTTGCCAATAAAAAAACATTTTTACTCATTCATGTTTTAGAAACAGCTGATGCTAAACAAAAAAATCAATTGAAAAAATTGATAAAAGAAAACCCTTCGGATAAAATTGAAAAAGTTTTGGAAATATTTCGAATATGCAAAGTTGATGAATGGGCATTGCATTTAAAAAATAAATACCTTGATGAAGCATTGACACATCTTAACGATATTGCAGTACTCTCAATAAGAAAACAACCCTTGAAGGAACTTGCACATTTTCTTATTCAACGTGAAGTTTAGCATTGGATGCACTGAAGCAACGACGCTGAATACATATCTACTCATCCTATCTGCGATGTTCTTGTTCCTGTTTTTTCCCTATCTTGAAACTTCAAAAAAACCAACTGATGGCAAATTCACTCTTCCGCAGAAAAGAAATATCTTCTATACTATCAGAGGCAGCAAAAGGAGAAGGCGATGCACATAGTCATGGATTAAAAAGAGTCCTAACTACCCGTGATCTTACTTTTTTCGGAATAGCGGCTATCATTGGTGCAGGTAGTTTCAGTTCCCTGGGTGAAGCTGTTTTTAAAGGAGGTCCCGGCGTTGTTTTACTTTTTATTATTACCGGTATTGCTTGTGCATTTACTGCCATGTGTTATTCGGAATTTGCTAGCCGCATTCCGGTTGCGGGTAGTGCCTATACATATGCCTATGCAAGCTTTGGCGAGTTATTGGCATGGGTTATTGGTTGGGCTTTAATCATGGAATATTCCATCGGTAATATATATGTAGCATTTAGCTGGAGCGA
>JANPEU010000126.1:0-2253 GCA_031423175.1 Bacteroidota bacterium | reverse complement strand
CTGTGAAAACTGCAACAGCAACAACCTGTCCTTTTCCTTCCTGAAAAAAGTTGCCGTAATCAGCAATACCGGGAAAAGTAAAAATGTTTTCATCCATTCATACCATGCATCCCCGGGGTTTAAGGATTTTAAAATGCTGACTGCAAGGAGTATTAAAAATGCCAGGAATGACAAGGCCGGAATGCTGCGACTTAAATTGGGGGCTTCCCCGGATTGAAAAAATATGACAAGGCAAAACAGCCGCATCGTAGCTGCTATAAGAATTACACGTGGGGTGACGAATGGATCCTGCAACTGGTAGGAAATGCAGGCAGAGAAGTGACACTCACATCCTTTGAAAATGGTAACAAAAAAGCTACGTTTCTCATGGCCACCAATGAGTATTACACCAACAAAAGTGGTGAAAAAGTAAAACAAACCGACTGGCATAATATGGTAGCCTGGGGTAAGACCGCTGAAATGATGGCTGAATCACTCACCAAAGGCAACGAAGTAGCCGTTCATGGCAAGCTGACAAGCAGATCTTATACCGACAAAGAAGGGGTTACAAAGTATACCACCGAAATCGTAGTCAATGACTTTTACAGAATAGCGAGATCAGCTTGATTCTAGTTTTCACGTAATCCTTTCTACTTCAAAACCGCACATCCGTTTACTATATCGGTTGTGCGGTTTCTTATTATCACCCTCGCAATATTCATCTTTATATAGTATTCAATACTCCGATAACTTTTAAAATACATTACGATAAATTATATACATAAAAAGTAAATGCGTAAATTGGCCCTTGAGCCAACCTGTAATCAAACTCTCTTACCAACATGATTACACAAGACGCATTTACTTCAGGCAAAAGCCTTATTATTGCAATATTAGGAAAAATGTCTGGCATCAACAAATGGCATAAAGATTTTTTTATGGAAACACTTGTATTGTTCATGACCATCAAAGGCAGAGTCAACTTTACGCAAATGAGTAGATACAGTTCGTCACCTGAAGTTAGGTTTCGCAATATGTTCAAGAGACTATTTGATTTTGCATCCTTCAATTCGACATTTATTACTAAGCATTGTAGTGATGAATTATTGATTGGGTTTGACCCCTCATTTCTTTCAAAGAGTGGTAAATACACTCCCAATGTAGGCTATTTTTATTCGGGCGTAGCAGGAATGATAAAGCGAGGGATGGAACTGGGATGTCTCGCCATCATAGACGTAAAACAAAATACAGCGTATCACTTAGAAGCCATCCAAACACCGCCTGTAAACAAAGATTATGCTGAAACTGGACTGATAAAACACTATTGCAAAATATTTTCTGATAGGATTGATATATTGAAAAGCCACAGCCATATCTTAGTAGTTGACGGATGGTTTAATAAGCAAAAATTTGTAAGCGCCATGATGCAATTGGGATTAGAAGTAATCTGTAGATTGCGACCGGATGCTAATCTAAAGTATCTGTATAATGGACCCAAAAAGGAAGGGAGAGGTCGTCCAAAAAAACATGCAGGCAAAGTAGATCTCAATAAAATAGATATGGAACAATTCGAAAAGTCCTATCAAGATGCAGAAAAAATCATATATGAAGCAGTAGTGTACTCCGTTAGTTTGAAGATAAATATAAAGCTAGCATATACTCAATATCTCAAAGGGAAGGGAGAAGTAACAAAAACAATCCTGTATTTTAGTACCAATATCTTACGTGTTGGAATACAAATTGTCAAATATTACAAAGCAAGATTTCAGATGGAATTTATATTTAGAGATGGAAAACAATTTACAGGTTTGTCTGACTGCCAGGCAAGGTCAGAAGAAAAGATATACAATCATGTCAATTATGCCATGACGGCAGTCAATGTATCTAAAGCAATCATTCGGCAAGGCATACAAAACGATCAACCATGTATCTGTTCAATCCAAGATATTAAAACAGAGTTATTTAATCATTTTTTGCTCGAAAGAATATTTATCAACTATGATATTGACCGTAAGTTGCAAAATAATATCGAGCTTAAACGTAAGATACTAGATTTTGGGAAGGTTGCTGCCTGAATTTATTATCGGAGTATTGTGTATAACAGATTTAAATAGAACATCTTTAAATGAAATGTATTTATAAATATATAAAATTGTACATCAGAAATAACATTGCAGGTAAATCTTGTAACCTTTATTCTTAATTATGTAAACATTGCACCATAGAACTCTTTTATCTTTGTGCTAATAAAATATATTAAAATGCCATTACTTA
>JANPEU010000125.1:0-1835 GCA_031423175.1 Bacteroidota bacterium | reverse complement strand
TTTCCGGTGAAGCATTCTTTTCTACAATGGCGCATTTCACTCCATCGAGGTCTTCAAATTCATGATTTTTATTTATTGCCATTTTAAAAACTAATTTATTTGACCAGCGTGTATATATATTGATATACTCCACTCATCAATCCTGTAATAATAATACCTGCTATGCAAATCACCATTGCAATACGTGGTGATAGCCCGGCATGTACTTTCTCAATTGGATTTTCATTTGCATCCATGAACATAGCCTTTATCACTCTTAAATAATAATACAATGCTACAACCATATTCAATGCTGCAATACCAATCAATAAATAATTTCCTTTACCGGCTCCTGCCAGTAACAAAAAGAATTTACCAAAGAAACCGGCAGTTGGCGGAATACCTGCTAAAGAAAATAAGGCAATTGCCAGCACCCAGCTTAATGCAGGATTAGTTTTGTAAAAACCTTTATAGTCATCCATATTTTCTTTTCCGGTAACAGCACTTACCAAATTAATAACACCAAACGCAGCAAGATTGGAAAAAATATAAACGAGAATAAAATAAATTACGGATGCACTTCCTTCAACAGATTGCCCCGTAATACCGATTAAAATAAACCCAACCTGTGCAATAGAGGAGAAAGCAAGGAATCGTTTCATATTCTGCTGGCGCAATGCAAAAAGATTTCCGATAATCATTGTCAATACAGAAATCAGGAAAAGCATGTTGTACCAGCTTTCATTCATCGGGCTGAATACATTGTATAAAACTGAAACTAATACAAAAAGGATAGCACCTTTGGAAATTACAGATAAATAAGATGTAACTGCCACCGGCGAACCCTCATACACATCGGCTGTCCATAAATGAAATGGTACAGCTGAAATTTTAAAGCCAAAGCCAGCTATTAATAAGATAAATGAAAATTTTTGTAAAGGACTTCCATTGAGTTGTGCTGGTATTTCAGCAAAATTTAAAGTACCGGTTGTGCCGTATAACATGGAAATACCAAATAATAATAATCCAGATGAGAAAGCAGAAGAGATTATCATCTTAAATGCGGCTTCGGATGAACGTCTTTTCTCCAAATCAAAATTGGCAAGTGCAGCCAATGGAATTGTTGAAAGTTCCAGTGCTAAATAAAACATTAAAAGATTATTGCTGCTAATCATAAAGAACATACCCAGTAATGTTGAAAGCAGCAGGATATAAAACTCAGGCACATGCTTATGTTCTTTCAGCCAGTTGTAAGATTGTAATGAAATAATTAACGTGCCAAGGTTTAGTAAATTCTTTTCAAATGTCAGCAGTTCATTTGTACGGAACATATCGCCAAACAAAACTCCTTCCTCTTGCATCAGAAATCCGGAAGCGAGGTTTATAAATAATAAAACGTTGACGAAATTAATCATCGTTTCATTCTTTATCTCCTTGTTGCCAATCTTAAGAAACAGCAGGATAAAGATGATAATGGTTATCATCAGTTCCTGTTTCATCAATATCAAAAATTCGTTTAGCATTAATTCAATTAATAATGAATAATTAAAAATTAATAATTACTTCCCCGCCGCAGCCGTCACTTTTTGTATTATCACTTCTGTTCCCGGATTTATTAAATCCTTTAACAAAAAAGGTAAAATACCAATCACCACAATTCCAAGTATAAGTAACCCTGCCGCTAACCGCTCATTCCATCCGGCATCACCCAATGATAAATGTTCCTTGTTTACTATCGGTCCCATGATGGCTTTACCCGTTGCTCTTAAAATATACACTGCAGTTACTACAATGGAAGCACATGCAATGATTGTTGCAATGCGGTAAAACGCATCTGCTTTTTCCCATGAACCCAT
>JANPEU010000124.1:0-8401 GCA_031423175.1 Bacteroidota bacterium | reverse complement strand
TTTATCATCCGCAGCCACTGCATTTGCTCTTCATTAAATTTTGTAGTTGTGCCTGCTTGTTTTTTAAATACCCATGCCTGGAAGTTTTTGTCAACTGTTTTATCGTACCCTGTAAGTGTTTGGTCAATGCCGCTTACCCTGCGTATCAAACTTACCAATGCAATCAGTTCGTTTTTAGGCGAGCCATTCGCCTGCCCCAACTGTTCATAAGCCCTCCACACATGCGAGGGTGCAATTAAAGGCTGTTCGGTTTTTATTTTTTCGTACAGGTCTTTAATCATTTTGTAAGTAAGCTCTCTGCGGCGGAAAGGCTGGCTGTAAAAAATCTGCAGAGCAGTTATTTCTTCTTTATGTGTTTCTATCCATGTTGTAAAGTTGCTGATGGTAAGTGCAGCTGCTGCTTCCTGGTCTTTTACCCAACCAATATTGGTTACTTCATCTATATTAATGCTGTCAATTACCTGGTCGTATTTTTTACGAACATCAACAATATAATTTCTTAAATCAGGATTATGAAAAACAGCTACTGCTTCTTCAATTAATTTTTGTTTTTCCTTTTCAATAGCTGCATCAATTTTTACAGGTGCTTCATCAAACATCCGGCTCCTGACTCCTGACTCCAGACTCTGAACTGTATCCGGGTCGTGTGCATTGAGCAATTGCCTTACCACATGATTGATAGTATATCCGTTTGCCTGTTCAGCAAAATTTGATTTTTCTTTTTCGTTGATTTGTTTATCTAAACGAATTAACCTGTTTGCTAATGTGCTGAGAATTTCTTCATCTGTATTTCCCATAGCTATATTTTGCAACAGGTCTTTCAAACTCATGCCGGGTTTTTTCTCCAATGGGCGGCTATCAGTTTTCTGCGAACTCTCTACGCCAATGGCATCAATAATTACAAAATGGTCTTTAGTGCTTTTTGCTGACGGAGTGCCAGTAGCTCTTAATTGTTCCAGGCTGCAGGTACGGGTGCCACGGCCTTTCATTTGTTCGTAATAGCTGCGGCTTTTTACATCCCGCATAAATACCAATACTTCCAGCGGACGAATATCAGTTCCTGTTGCAATCATGTCCACCGTTACAGCAATGCGTGGATAATAATCATTTCGGAACTGGCTGAGTACACTCTTAGGGTCTTCCTCACTTTTGTATGTTATTTTTTTGCAGAATTTATTTTCTTCGGCAAATTCTTCCCGTACAATTTCTATAATGTCTTCTGCATGTGAATCTGTTTTAGCAAAGATTAAAGTTTTTGGTACTTCAAATTGCCCCTCTCCTTTGGAGAGGGGTTGGGGTGAGGTCATTCGGTCAGGAAAAATAGATGGCAGATTTTCTTTTATTGCCCGGATAATGGTGCGGATGGTGCTGGGGTTTACAATGTCATTATCCAATTGTTTACCGCTGTATTCAATATCTTCATCCACACTCTCCCAGAATTTTCTTCTTGTTAATCGTTCTCTTTTATCTACTTTTTCACCTATTGAAATTTTACTTCCTTCTTTGGTGATTTTTGTTTCAATAGTAAACACATTATAAGGAACGAGTACACCATCAATCACCGCTTTTTCATAACCATAATCACTCACCAGGTTTTGATTGAAATAACCAAAAGTCCTGTTATCGGGTGTTGCTGTTAAGCCAATTTGAAATACATCAAAATAATCAAGCACCTGTTTCCATAAATTATAAATGCTGCGGTGACATTCATCAATTACGATGAAATCAAAAAACTCAATCGGTACTTTTTCTGTGTACGTAACTGGCGCAGGTTCTTTCTGCTGGTACTCGTTGGGATTTATTTCTTCTGCACTTTCATCTATCTCGGTGTCTTTTAAAATGGAATACATTCTTTGTATGGTGGAAATATACACCTGGTTATCGGCAGGAATAAAACTGCTTTTCAATCTTGTTACTCCGTATAGTTCGGTAAACTTTCTGTTGTCATCATTAGGCACATAAGCCATCATTTCCTGTTCGGCCTGCTCACCTAAATTTTTTGTATCCACCAGAAACAAAACACGTTTTGCTTTGGCATATTTTAATAAGCGGTAAATAAAAGTAATGGCTGTATACGTTTTGCCGGAGCCCGTTGCCATTTGAATCAATGCTTTTGGCTTTGCATCTTTAAAAGATTGTTCCAAATTATTGATAGCAGTTATCTGGCAATCTCTCAATCCACTTGTAGGTAATACGGGAATGTCGTGCAATCTTGTTCGTAGCGATTTATCCTGCTTCATCCATTCTGAAAAATTTTCCGGCCGATGAAATGTAAATACAGGTCTTGAACGGGGTTTTATATCCCTGTAATCAGTGAATCTTGTTACTTCACCGGTACTCTCATACACAAAGGGAAGTTTTTCATTGTTTAAGTATTTGAGTTTAGCAGTTGCATAACCTTCACTCTGGTCTTCATGCATAGTTAAGTGAACGCCTTCTTCTGCTCTTTTGGCTTCAATAATGCCGATTGGTTTTTTATCTACGAAGAGAACATAATCAGCAGGACCAATTTCAGTTTGGTATTCACGTACTGCAATACCTATTGCTGCATTAAGATTGATTTGATTTTTATTTTGTAAAACCCAACCGCACTGAATGAGTTCAGTATCTATTTTATCACGGGCAAGTTGTTCAGGGTTTTGGTTCAATGATGGAAGGTATATTTCACAAAATAAGAAAAGTTGAGCAGAATTACCGAACCAAGAACGGAGTCCCGAAGTTTCGGGATAAACTGTCTCAACTGTTGCTCAATAGTAGCACTAAGCTGGTTTGTAAAAAATCTCCCTTCATCTCCCAAAATCATCCTGCACTCTTACTATATCATCTTCATCGCTGGGGTTTGCTATATCAGTATGTTGCCATATTTCTGCTACTATGCCCCAATCATCTAAACCAATCAAACGATGACGTTCGCCTTGTTTTAGTTTTATGATATCATTTTTCTTCAGGGTGTGTTGTATTTTTTCTTCGTCGGTGTCACTGGTCATTACCGCTACGGTGCCGCCAATACATTTCCATATTTCGGCGCGGCGGTGGTGGTATTGCCAGCTCAATCTTTTATGCGGCGCCACCAGTAAAATTTTCGGGCTTAGTTTATTGGTAATTTTTAAGGCATCAAAATTTTCATTGGGAAAATAATGTTTGGCAAATTGTGCAGCCTGCATTTCATCCAGTACATAAAATCCGCCCCAAGGCCTTGAGTCATCTTTATTAACTACTGTAAAATGTAAGTGAGCTAGTTTAGCAGCTACTTTTTTAAATACAGAATTTTTATCGCTCATTGTTTTTTTAATTAGAATCAGAATTGTGATTTAAATTATTCTTTTACCAATTTTTTTTCAAGATCTTCGAGTGATACACCTTTTGTCTCCGGTACTTTTGTTAGTACCCAGATCAATTGCAACACCATCATAGCTGCAAAGAATGCAAAGATGGGCCATGGCGATTTTGTTCCGCTGAAAATTCCTTTTTGTTCATCTAAAAAATATGGAGTGATGAGTGTAATGATAGCGGCAAACACCCAATGGGTACTGCTACCGAATGACTGTCCCATTGCCCTCACTTTGTTTGGAAATATTTCGGAAATAAAAACCCAGATAACAGCCCCCTGCCCTACTGCATGTGAGGCGATGAATAATAAAAGAAATGTCATTAAAAATGCAGAGCCGGCACCGGAATAAAAACTCCACGCTACCATGCCCAGACTGATGATATAACCAAAGGAACCGATGATTAATAATTTTTTGCGGCCAATACGATCGATAAGATATAAACCGACAAACGTGAAAAGTAAATTGGTGCCACCAATGGCAATGGAGTTTAACAACGATTCTTTTGCTGCCAGGCCGGCTCTTCCTAATATTTCGGGTGCATAATACATTATGAAATTAATTCCCGACCATTGATTGAAAAAGGCAACAAAGAATGCAAGCCAAACAATCGCTTTGTATTTGCGGCTGAATATTCCGGATGCATTACCGGTTGATGATTCATGTTGAATACTTTTTGTGATAGAAGTAATCACTTCATCAACATTGCTGACTCCTAATCGTAGAAAAATATTTTTTGCTTTTACTAGATCATTCTTCTTTTCTATCAGCCACCGCGGACTTTCCGGAATACCTGTAACCATAATTGTATAAATAAGTGAAGGCACAGCCATTACTCCCAGCATCCATCGCCAATCATCACTTCCACCAAAGCCCTGCAAAAAATAATTGGAAAGAAATGCAATCAGAATGCCGAACACAATATTGAATTGATACATAGCAACCAGTCTTCCTCTTGTAGCCGGTGTGGAAATTTCAGAAATATAAGTAGGTGCCACGACAGATGAAACGCCAATGCCGATACCACCTATAAAACGAAAGAAAGAAAAAGTATAAGGGTCCTGCGCCAATGAAGATCCGAGTGCTGACAGGCTGAATAATATTCCAATCCAGAATAAAACTTTTTTCCGTCCGTATTTTTCTGTTGGTATGCCACCCAGCATAGAGCCTGCTACGGTACCCCATAATGCCATTGACATAATAAAGAAACCATGAAACCACGGGCTAGTATGCCATAGCTCTTTGATAGGTAGGTTGGCTCCGGAAATAACAACAGTATCGAACCCGAAAATAAATCCGGCCAGTGCAGCTATTAATGATATGCCTAAAAGACTAACCTTTTTTTTTGTAGCAACAATTGCTGTCGCATCATTTGATTGTATTTGCATTTTGAAAAATTAAGTTGGTTTAAAATTTTTCACAGGTACGAAAACGGAAGTTATCGCTGTTTTCGATTGGTTGTGTGTTTGAGTTGGTTTTTTGTTTTGAAGTTCGGGGAAAAGAGTATTCATGAGGTTTATAATAAATTTTTACTCCTTCGGAGAAATTTCAATCTGGAATCTGATTCCCTTATTTTTGCTACCCTTCGGGGGTTTAGCTCAGCTGGCTAGAGCGTTTGCATGGCATGCAAAAGGTCACCGGTTCGACTCCGGTAACCTCCACAAAAAAGGTTCTGTTTGATAAGCAGAACCTTTTTCTTTTTTATAAATCTATAAAAAAATTATCCCTACCGACTCATAGCAACAGTTCTTATTTTGTTTTTCTTTACTTTCAGTGCAAATTAAATTGCTTACATGTCAACCAACCAAACGAATGCTGCCACTAAATATCTTTTCCCTTTTATATTGGTAACAAGTTTGTTTTTTCTGTGGGCGTTTTTGCATAATACAAATCCCATTCTTATCCCGCATTTAAAAAAAGCATGTCAGCTTAGTGATACGCAGTCTTCGTTTATAGACCTGGCTGTTTACTTCGGTTATTTTTTAATTGCAATACCTGCGGGTTTGGTAATGCATAAGTTTGGTTATAAAAAAGGAATTCTTATCGGGCTTTGCCTGTATGCAGCCGGCGCATTATTATTTGTACCTGCGGCATCCGGAAGAAGTTATCTTTTATTTTTAACCGCTTTATTTATTTTGGCAGCCGGCGCCACCTTTCTGGAAACAGTTGCCAATCCTTATATCTCAATCCTGGGTCCGAAAGAAACATCAGAACAACGATTAAATTTTGCACAATCTTTTAATGGAGTAGGCGCATTTGTAGCTCCGCTGCTTGGTGGTACATTTATTTTATCGGGTGTAGAACATACAAAAGATGAACTGAGCCAGATGGCAACAAACGGAACACTCAATGCATACCTGCAGTCGGAAGCGGACACGGTTAAAATTCCATACTTAATCATTGCCGCCGTTGTAGCATTGGTTACAATTGGCTTCTTTGTTACCAAACTTCCCGAAGTAAAAGAATCGGATGCAGCAGATGCACATACCGGTTTTTCATTACGTGTGTTGCGGCACAGTCATGTAAAGTGGGCTGTGATTTCTCAATTTTTTTATGTAGGTGCACAAGTTGGTGTGGGTAGTTTTTTTATCCTTTTTTCAAAACAAACAATGGACTTACCTGAAAAAACAGCTGCCTACTGGTGGGGCATTATTGCAATGGTTGGTTTTATGGCTGGCCGTTTTGCCGGAACATTCCTCATGAAGTTTATTAAACCACAAAAGCTTTTATTACTTTATGCCATAATAAATATTCTGTTGCTTACACTTGCATTAAATACACAGGGTAAGTTTTCTGTTTATACCGTTATGGCTGTTCCATTCTTTATGTCTATCATGTTTCCAACTATTTTTGCATTAGGTATAAAAGAATTGGGAGAAGAAACAAAGATGGCATCTTCTTTAATTGTAATGTCAATTGTTGGAGGTGCATTGGCTCCTTTATTAATGGGTGCAATTTCAGATTCAACCGGCAGCATGCAAAAAGCATATATCATCCCTTTACTTTGTTTCATTGTAGTTGCCTGGTTTGGATGGAAAGGTTATAAAATAAAAGAAGTAAATGTTTAGTTTAAAAAATAAAATAGCAGTAATAACCGGTGGTGGCAGTGGCATCGGAAAAGCAATTGCCGTATTGTTTGCAAAACAAGGCGCCACTGTACATATTTTAGAATTAAATACGGAAAGTGCAGAAGAAACTGCAAGTGAAATAAATAAATCAGGTGGTTTAGCCATTGCTCACTCCTGCAATGTTGCAGATCAAAAAAGTATTGTAAGCCTGTTTGAAAAAATTGGGACAATAAATATTCTGGCAAACATCGCTGGCATTGCAAATATTGGAAAAGCAGCTACAACGAATGAAGAAGATTTTGACAAATTGATGCTGGTAAATGTAAAAGGAGTTTACAATTGTATTTACGCTGCCATTCCTCAATTAAGAAAAGCCGGCGGTGGTTCTATATTAAATATGGCATCTGTTGCGGCGCATGTTGGCATAGCCGATCGTTTTGCTTATAGCACCAGCAAAGGTGCGGTAATGGCAATGACGCTGAGTGTGGCTAAAGATTATATAAGCGAAAATATCCGTTGTAATTCTATTTCGCCGGCAAGAATACATACACCGTTTGTAGATGGATTTTTAAAAAATAATTATCCCGGCCAGGAACAGGAGATGTTTGATAAACTTTCTAAAACACAACCCATTGGAAGAATGGGTACATCGGATGAAGTGGCTGCGCTTGCATTATATCTGTGCAGCGATGAAGCTTCTTTTATTACCGGGTGTGATTACCCAATTGATGGAGGATTTATAAAACTCAATAATTAGTTTATATGAAAAAAATATTTTCCGTAACTGCTTTTGTCCTTAACATACTTATTTCTATTGCGCAAAATAACTATACACCAACTCCGGAAAATCTTGCGATGCGAAAAGAATTCCAGGATATTAAATTCGGCATGTTTATTCATTGGGGTGCTTCCAGCGTATTAGGTGCCGGCGAATGGGTGATGAATAACCGGAATATTAAAAAAGATGATTACGATAAACTGATTCATATTTTCAATCCACAGAATTTTGATGCTGCTAAATGGGTAGCCATTGCCAAATCCGCCGGCATGAAATATATAACTTTTATCACCCGGCATCATGATGGTTTTAGCAATTGGGATACAAAACAATCTGACTGGAAAATTACAAATACACCTTACGCTAAAGATGCTTTGAAACAATTATCCGATGAATGTCATAAGCAGGGAATAAAACTTTTCTGTTATTATTCTTTGCTTGATTGGTACCGCAGCGATTACCAGTATGAAACAGGCAAAACAGGTAAAGGAACCGGCAGAACAAAAAAGAGTGACTGGGAAAGTTATATCCGTTTTATGAAAGCTCAGTTAACTGAGTTGTTGACAAACTATGGCGAAATCTCCGGCATCTGGTTCGATGGGCATTGGGATCAACTGGATAATGATGTGGACAAAACTTTAAAATCAAAAACCGACTGGCATTACGATGAAATTTATAAACTCATTCACCAGCTGCAACCAAAATGTTTAATCAGCAACAATCATCATTTAACACCCATACCGGGAGAAGATTTCCAGGCATTTGAAAAAGATTTGCCGGGGCATAATACGACTGGTTTTGGAGGCGCTGCAATTTCTGAATTACCAATGGAAACCTGCGAAACCATGAATGACAGCTGGGGTTTTAATATCACAGACAGAAATTATAAATCAGTAAAAAAAATAGTTCAATACATTGTAAAGGCAGCAGGTTATAATGCAAACTTTTTATTAAATGTGGGGCCAATGCCGGATGGTACCATTCAATCTGAATTTGCCGATACGTTGAAGATGGTTGGTAACTGGATGGCGCAAAACGGAGAAACAATTTATAATTCAAGAGGGAATGTGATTCCACCAAAAGATTGGGGAACGCTTACCATAAAAAACAAAACAGCCTTTGTTCATATACTGAGTAAACCTGAAAATCCGGCTTTCCTGTTTATTCCAGAACTGAAAGAAAAAATTTCTAAAGCATCATTATTCAATAATCAGCGTGAAGTAAAA
>JANPEU010000123.1:0-3399 GCA_031423175.1 Bacteroidota bacterium | reverse complement strand
GGACAATACTTTAAAATTGTTTGGATTTAATTCTATAAGCTTAACCAAGTTTGAGAAGAATAAAAAATTGAATGAGTTGTTCAAATCAAAAAATCAAGAATTTAAAAAGGATGTTGATGCTTTTGAGTTCATGCGTTTCCTTTTTGATAATTTTAATTTAAAAACCGGAGAGGATATTGACACAAACCAAACAGTTATTTCAAAAGGCGAATATCAACTTATACAATTTCACCCAGCTTATTCTTATGAAGATTTTGTAAGGGGTATAGTCGCATCTACAGGAGATAAAGGAATTGAATATAAAACTGAAAATAAAATATTAGCAGAGTTTGCACAAAAAGCAAAGGACAACCCTAACGCAAACTATGTTCTCATTATTGATGAAATCAATAGAGCAAATCTACCTGCAGTATTAGGTGAACTGATTTATGCTTTGGAATATCGTGGCGAAGAAGTTACAAGCATGTATAAATACGAAAATGAACATGAAATAATTCTTCCAAAAAATTTATACATTATTGGAACTATGAACACAGCAGACCGTTCTGTGGGTCATATTGACTATGCTATCCGCAGACGATTTGCATTTATAGATGTTTTGCCTAATGAAGCTGTTATTATTTCTGACACAGCGAAAACACTATTTCAATCGGTAAAGTCAATTTTTACTACACACACTTCACCTGATTTTAAAATAAATGACGTATTAATTGGACATAGTTATTTCCTTGCAGACGATGATGCTAAACTACAAATGAAGCTACTTTACGAAATAAAACCAATCCTTAAAGAGTATTTAAAGGACGGAGTTTTATTAGAAACTGCTAAAAATGAAATTGACAACTTAAATGTCTAAACTTCTATTAAATAGAGAATTTTCAGAACATGCTTATAATGTTGATATATCTGCATGTGAACATGATTTCATAAACCCAATTCTCTTTAAGGGAAAGGAAGATTGTGTTTGCGTTTCAATTGGCAAAGATGATACAACAAGAACTCTTTCTTCAAGCTATTATATTGGAACAGATTGGTTATTGAAAGATAAAGTTGCTGTTTTTATTTCGTCTAAATTCAACAACTCAAGCATAAAAATTGATTACCTGAACATGATGTTTTCATGTTTGCGGCATCCAGAAATAATTAATCATACCCGAGAACTGTATGAAATAAAATTTGATGAGCCATACATTGAAATTGAGCAAAAAAATGATATTTTAACACCTTTGCTAATAGTTCAGTATCTACAAATTCTAAAAAGCATTGTTAAAAAGGGATTAAAGCAATCCTATTATAAGTTGAAAATAATCTTCACTCAAAAATTAAGGGAAAAGTTTTAATTGCACAGACAATTAAACAAAACATTTTTAAGAATAAACATTTGAATGTGGTTTGTTCTTATGATGAAATTGGCTTAAACAGCATGGAAAACAGACTTTTAAAAAAAGCATTGATATTTTGCCAGCGTTACCTTTCATTATTCCCTGATTATTTAAAATTTGTTTCCCCTGTTATGACATTTTGTTTGCCAGCGTTTGAAATGGTAAGCGAAAAAATAGAGCTTAATGAAATTAAAACAAGTAAACCCAATGCCTTTTACAAAGAATATTCAGAAGGAATTAGAATTGCAAAACTTATTTTAAAACGTTTTGGTTACAATATTAAAAACACAGAAAAAAAAGAAACCATTCAAATCCCGCCTTTTTGGGTGGACATGTCTAAGCTTTTTGAGTTGTATGTTTTGGGATTATTGAAAGAACGGTACGGTAATCAGGTAGAGTATCATTTTACAAAGCAATACAACGAATTGGATTTTTTACTAAACACAGAACAGGAAAAAATTGTTATTGACGCAAAATATAAACGTAAGTATCAGCAACATTACGACATAGATGATATTCGCCAACTTAGTGGATATTCCAGAATTAAAAAAGTAGTTGAGCATTTAGGTTACAAATCTGACGAAGAGCAATCAACAGCGGTGATAGATTGTCTTATTATATATCCCGACCAAAACGCTACTCTTAGCTTGCATGACAATATAAAAAAAGAAACTATCCGACAATTTGTAAAATTTTATAAACACGGAGTTCGGTTGCCTGAAATCAGTTAGACCCTGACCTGAACCAAGGCCAGCAACCAACAAGCGGTTTGCCAAAATGGGGGCGGACGGAAGCCGTGTTTCAACTTTTTTCAGGACGAGTCACACTTCGGCAAGCTGTCTCGCCCTGTTAGACACTCCCTTAAAGTTCCATCTTTCAAGAATGCGAATAACTAAATCATACTTTCCTTCAACCTACTTAGAGAGATAAAGAAAAAAAAAGGTGGGCTTGATATTTAATTAGGAATCCTTACTATATTTGGTGGTACAATTACTTCCTTAACAACTAAAAGTAAACAAATGAGTAAGTCAATTTTCTACCATGCAGGCTGCCCTGTATGTTTAAGTGCAGAGCATGACATCATTAACCTTCTCGGAGCCAACAATGTGGACGTAGTTCACTTTGGTAATGACAAGTCAAGAATTGATGAGGCAGAAATTGCTGGTGTAAAGTCTGTTCCAGCTTTGGTAACTCCAAACGGAAATGTGCTTCACATTAATTTTGGCGCCTCAATGGCAGACGTAAAAGGTTAATTTTTTTTGACAGCCAGTTTAACAGAATAGACTGGCTGTTATTTTTCTTTCACTCAAAAAAATAAAAATATGCAAGTAGCAGTTTGGGACACTTACGTTACAAAAAAAGACGGCACCGTAATGCACTTTGACATCATTACTCCCGACCATATAAAAGATGAAGAAACAATTCATACTTTTGGTAAGGAATACTTACTATCAAAAAACCAGGAAACCAAATCTTTAACAGCGAAAGAATGCAACTTTTGCCATATTGAGAAAGGAACCGATGAAATGACTTTAGGTATTTTGCAAAGGGGTTATTACATTATTGAAATGGAAAACTGTAAATAAATTTGTCGGTATTTAATTTAGATATTCAAAATTCAAATCTTGACAACAAAATAGTTGCAGGACTGGAACGCTTATCACAAGTATTTAGAATACTACTTTGGGAGAAAGCCAAAGAACATAGTTTGAGCCCAATCCAAATACAGTTACTAATCTTCATCCGGCATCATTCGGCAGATAAAACTACTGTAAGCTACCTTGCACAAGAATTTAATTTTACAAAGCCAACAATTAGCGACGCTATAAAAACTTTGGAGCAAAAAAAACTAATTCAGAAGGTTACCGATACAACTGACACCAGAAGTTATACAATAAGTTTAACTGCGGCCGGCAAGAAAATTGTTTTAGAAACAGGAAACTTTGCAAATCCCCTGACAACAATTATTTCAAAGGCAAATAACACTGACAAAATAGTTTTATGGGAAAATATTTCA
>JANPEU010000122.1:0-1526 GCA_031423175.1 Bacteroidota bacterium | reverse complement strand
AAATCATATCTCTATACACCTGTGTCATCCCATCATCGGGTTTCATTTCAGTTATACTACATGGCCATGTACATGCATTCATATGCTGACTGTAATATCCTTCGCATGCACGAAAACCCAGTTCACGGAGCTTCAGCATTTTTGTTTCAGCACCATGATGTTCTTTTGCATAATCTAATGCCATTTCCAACGCAGCTTCCGAGGTACTGTAGCGTGGCAGATCATCATTCATATTGGTGGTGGAAATGCCAAGAATATTTTTTGATTCGGGTGTAGTTTGATATTTTAGTTTTACCAGGTCCTCAATTATTTTTAAATCATGTAATTCCCGATGTGCTTTTATAACCGGTTGCTCACTTATTAAAATAGCATCACCATCAATCTTAATTTCATATACAGCTTGTTGATCTTTAAACCCCGGAGGAGCCGAACCGGTTTTAATATTATACTCCCATCCATGCCAGGGGCAAGTAACATAAAGTCCATCGTATTTTTTTTCTACCAATCCTAAACCCAACGGACCTGCTTTATGCAAACAAGAATTTGCAATAGCAGAAATTTCATTATTAAAATTAAACAATGCCACTTTATGTGCACCACATTGTACAATTTTCTGACTGTTGTTTGGTAAATCTGAAACTAAACAAGCTTTGATAAAGTTCATAATGATAAGTTTACATACGCAGTAAGTTCAGAAAAAATCAGGAGTAATAAAAATAAAATTTGAACCAGCTTATGATGCCGCAAGCTCAGTGAGTGCTTTCACCAACTGATCTAATTCTTTTGGCGTGGTATAAATATTTGGAGTAATGCGGCATCCGTGTACATTGGCATAATCAATAGCCACCGTATAAATTTTATACTGCTTTAAAAGCTTGTCTGCTAAATCAGCAGGCTTCAAACCTTTTATACCAACGTTTGCAATGCCACATGATCTTGCTGCATCAGCAGGTGTATTCACAATTACATTTGGAATGTTTCTAACTTTGTCCGTCCAGTACAATTGCAAATACCGCAACCTTGCTTCTTTACGCTCCACTCCCACCTTTAAATAAAAATCAATTGCATCAGCAATTGTCAAATCTGTTGCACAGGGATGTGTACCTGTATGATTCAACCGGTAAATATCATCATCCTTTCTATCTGCATTCGATGCAAGCAATGGCCAGATGTCCGGAACATTTTCCTTTTTTACATATAAAAAACCGGCACCCAACGGTACACTTAACCATTTATGCATACTGGTTCCGTAGTAATCGCAGTTGAGATCAGGAATTGAAAATTTAAAATGTGCAAATGCATGTGCGCCATCCACTAATACTTTCACGCCTCTGCTATGTGCCATTTCGCAAATCTTTTTTATTGGTAATATCTGCCCCGTGATATTGATGATATGACAAACCATCAGCAATTTTGTTTTAGGCGTTATAGCATTGGCATAGAGATTTACAATCTCCTCATCGGATGCAGGATGATTGGGAACAGAAATTATTTTATTAACAACACCATGTCTTTTTGCAATCAAC
>JANPEU010000121.1:0-4416 GCA_031423175.1 Bacteroidota bacterium | reverse complement strand
CAAATGTAGTGATTGCAAATTGAAGATTTAAAATTGCAAATTGACGAAGAACATTATGAATTGAGTACTTTAAATTGAATATTGATTGTTGAGCATTGAGTATTGAACATTTTTATGGTTAAAATTGAAAATATAAATCTCCCGGACTTCCCCCTGCTCCTTGCCCCTATGGAGGATGTAAGCGATCCGCCTTTCCGTGCCGTGTGTAAGGATAAAGGTGCCGATTTAATGTACACCGAATTTATTTCGAGTGAAGGTTTGATACGTGATGCCATTAAGAGCAGGAAAAAATTAGACATTTTTGATTATGAAAGACCGGTGGGCATTCAAATATTTGGTGGCGATGAAGAAAGCCTTTCTTTAGCAGCAAAGATTGTAGAAGTAACAAACCCTGATTTACTTGATATAAATTTTGGATGCCCGGTAAAAAAAGTTGCCTTGAAAGGTGCTGGTGCAGGTGTATTAAGAGATATTGATCTGATGGTGCGGTTAACATCGGCTGTTGTAAAATCTACATCATTGCCGGTTACAGTAAAAACAAGATTAGGCTGGGATGATAATACCCGAAACATTGAAGAAGTGGCAGAACGGCTACAGGATATTGGCATAAAAGCATTGGCAATACATGGCAGAACAAGAACTCAGATGTATAAAGGAGCAGCAGACTGGACGCTGATTGGAAAAATAAAGAACAACCCACGTATTCATATTCCCATTTTTGGTAATGGTGATATTGATAGCCCGGAAAAAGCTTTGGAATATAAAAACCGTTATGGTGTGGATGGTATTATGATTGGGAGGGCTGCTATTGGTTATCCCTGGATATTTAATGAAATAAAACATTTTGTAAAAACAGGTGAGCATTTACCACCACCGACTATTGAAGATCGTGTGGAAGTTTGCCGTAAGCATTTATATAAAAGTGTAGAATGGAAAAACCCCGTTGTGGGTATTAATGAAATGCGCCGTCATTATGCAAACTATTTAAAGGGGCTGCCAAACATAAAAGAATACCGCAATAAATTAGTTACACTAAAAACGGTAGAAGAGATTGATGAAGTGCTGAATGAAATTGTAGTAACCTACTCTGGCTATGAATTTGAAAAAATGGCTATTGAGCTGATAAACTATCATGAAAAATGCCCGGTGTAGGGTCGGGACGCTGAAAGCGGCCTGAACCGTAACAAAGCAGAGGATTCATTAAAAAAACATTATGAACCTTATACCAAACGAATTCTATCATATTTATAATCGAGGTAATAACAGGCAACGAATATTTTTCAATGACGCAAATTATTTATTCTTTATCAAAAAAATAAGAGACCAGTTATTACCCATCTCAAAGATCATTTCGTATTGTCTGATGCCGAATCATTTTCACCTGATAATAATGGCTACAGAAAGAAGTGTGGAGGAAAGAACAACATTTGGTGGCAAACCAATGCAGGAGTTTGCTTACAGAACAGGAATTCTTCTGAGCAGTTATGCCCAGGCAATTAATAAACAAAATAAAACAACCGGCTCGTTGTTTCAGCAAAAAACAAAAGCAAAAATTCTATGTGAGCAGACAGGCGATGTAAAAGAAAATTATTTACAAAATTGTTTTTTCTATTTAGCCAGAAACCCGCTTATGGCCCATTTAGTATCAGACTTAAAAGATTGGCCTTATTCTTCGTACCTGGATTATGTAGATCTAAGAACTGGTACACTGTGCGATAAAGCATTATTTTTTTCCGAAACCGGGCTGACAATTGATGAGATTATTATTAAATCAGAAAATGATTTATCAGACGAGATAATTGAAAAACTTTATTAGCTTATCAGTCAGGCCGCTTTAGCGTCCCGACTGCCAAACAACCCATAAATTGAAACCACCGTCCAGATTGCCTCTAACAAGACAAACGGCTTAAAGTTTATCAATACAGCTGCATAGCAGCTTAACACACCCCCTGCTACATTCAACAGGAAAAACAGTTTCCCGTTTTCAGGAATTATTTTAATCGTATTAAAAAAATATGCCAATAATATAATACCGACACCGAAAGTGCCAATCCAGTCATTGTATGTCATTCGTAAAAAATTAATTTGAAATAAAAGATTTTAAACCGTTGAGGTAAACATGTCCCCTCCGCTCTGCAAAATAATCTGCTGTGAGAGCCAGAAATGCCATCAATGCCATTGCAAGGCCGAAGCCCCTCCAGAAATCATAACGAATATCACGGATGAAATAAATGTAGAGTGCTGAACCAGTTAAAAATAAAATGATTTCTACCCAACGATAAATAATAAAATTTTTTATCACTGTTTGCATGCGGGGTATTTCTTTTTCTTTCAATTCAGCTGGATTCATATCATAAGTGTACACATTACGCATCCGGTCAGCATCACTTCTTTTATAAATTGTAAACCCAACAACTCCCAACATCAATCCAATTACTAAAAAGGGAATAGCAGCTCCTTTGTACAAATTTGTTTTTATAAAAAAGAAAAAAACAATGGCTGCAATAATACCTGCAATTCCGATTGCCATAAACACCCAGCTTTCTGCCTTTTCTGCATTAAAATATTTTTCGATGTCGGCTTTGGTAAACATAAGTTTATTTTTTTATCGCATTCATTACATCATCATTTGCAGGAGAAACAGAAGATCCAAAATAATTTGTCAGCATTCCTTCTTCATTTACAATATACTTAGCAAAATTCCAGGAAGGTTGCTTATTGTTCCATCCGTTCAGTGCCGAATCGGATAACCATTTGAAAACTTCATTTTGCGATTCACCTTTTACAACGCTGCTTTTTTTCATTAAAGGAAATGTAACACCGTAATTTAATTTACAGAATTGAGCAATCTCTTCATCGGAACCTTTTTCCTGTTCTTTAAAATCATTGGCAGGAAATCCTACTATAACAAGATTGTCTTTATTCTCTTCATACAATTTTTGTAACGCATCATACTGGTCGGTATAGCCACAATCACTCGCCGTGTTTACCAGCAATATTTTTTTGCCCTTATATTGAGAGAAATCAACCTGGCTGCCATTATTGGCAATTGTTTTTAAACTATAAAATGAAACTGGGGGTTGCTTTTGCTCATTGGCAAGCTGTGTTATATTTTTACCCGTCAGTTTTGTATACCACATCAGGGCTGGGTAAACAGCTTTTAATACTCTTTGTCGTATTGTCATATTTTTTGTGTTAGCGGTTACTATAAATACATATCCTGCGAATGTTATGAATAACATCAGCAAGATGACAATTGTTTTTCTAAATATGCTGAATATTTTATTTTTTGTTGCCATAAATTTTTCCAATTTACCTGATCACCCATTTAAACAATTTCATTTTCCCTTTAAACGGGGGATACTTTAAATCCGGGTCAAACCAGGTTGGCGTTTTCATTACTGGTTTCTCACGGGTAAATGTTTTGAATGAATACTTTCCATGATATGCACCCAATCCGCTATTACCTACACCACCAAAAGGAAAGCTTTTATTCGCAAAATGCCAGGCTGAATTATTGATACAACCTCCGCCAAAGGAAATTTTTTCAATCCATTCGTTTTGCTTTTTCCTGCTTTTTGTAAAAAGATAAAAAGAAAGAGGGTTTGCATTACGCTGTACAATTTTCATCGCCTCTTCTGTTGTATTAAATGTAACTACCGGAAGAATAGGCCCAAATATTTCTTCTGTCATCAATGCTGAGTCTATAGAAACATTTTCGATCAATGTAGGTGCGATATGTAGTTTGCCTCTATCATGCTGACCGCCATAAATAGTTTTTCCCAGTGATAAATATGAAACAAGTTTATTAAACCGGCTTTCATTTATTATTTTTCCATAATCATCGCTGTTTACAGAATCGTTAGTATAAAATTTTTCGATTGTCTTTTTTATTTTTCCCAACAAAGTTTCTTTTATATCTGCATGCACCAACAGGTAATCAGGGGCAATGCATGTTTGTCCTGCATTTACAAATTTTCCTAATACAATTCGTTTTGCCGTCGCTGTAATATCTGCATCTGCTTCCACAATTGCGGGGCTTTTCCCTCCCAACTCAAGAGTAACCGGAACCAGCTTTTCAGCTGCCATTTTATAAATAATTTTCCCAACAGGAATACTTCCGGTATAGAAGACATGGTTAAATTGAAAGCCGTTCATCATCTCAGGAACTACGGCGGCACCATCGCCTTCGACTACTTTGATATACTCTTTCGGGAAGATTTCTGAAACTATTTTCTGAATAACAGCCGATGTTGCTGGAGCAAGTTCTGAAGGTTTTAGTACCACACAATTACCTCCTGCTATGGCGCCGGCGAGAGGCAACATCATTAATTGAAAAGGATAATTCCAGGGAGCGATAATTAAAACAACGCCCAGCGGGTCGCGGTATATTTTGCTTGACGAAGGAAGATTTAC
>JANPEU010000120.1:0-25776 GCA_031423175.1 Bacteroidota bacterium | reverse complement strand
TCATTTTTATCGAAAAAAAGTATGATAGCTAAAAAACTAAGAAGCGAGATGGTGTATTTGCTACGAATCCATGCAGGAATGTGGTTGATGTATTTCATATAATTGGATGTTAGGGGATGAATGGCTGATGATAGATGGCTGATTTAAAAACCGGCCACCTATCACCTTTCGTCAGCCATTGTGTTATTTGCCAAATTTAATCTTTCCTTTTGGATATACTGCCGACATGCCCAAAATTTCTTCAATACGAATCAACTGGTTGTACTTTGCCATTCTATCCGTTCTTGATGCACTTCCGGTTTTTATTTGCCCGCAATTCAAAGCTACTGCCAGATCCGCAATCGTTGTATCTTCTGTTTCACCACTGCGGTGACTCATGATCGTATTGTATCCGTTATGCTGTGCAAGAGTTACCGCATTGATTGTTTCTGTTATCGTTCCGATCTGATTAACTTTTACCAGTAATGCATTCGCTATACTTTTATCAATGCCCTGTTGAATCCTGGTTACGTTTGTTACAAACAAATCATCACCTACTAATTGACATTTTTTCCCGACTGCCTGTGTTAATGCTGCCCAACCATTCCAATCATCTTCGGCCATTCCATCTTCAATAGAAACGATCGGATATTGCTTTACCCAACTTTCCCAGAACTTAACAAGTTGGTCACTGCTCAATTCTTTACCACTACTTTTATGAAAAACATATTTTTTCTTTTTTGCATTCCAAAGTTCGCTGTTTGCTGCATCCATTGCTACCACTATTTGGGAACCTGCTTTATAACCCGAAGCATGAATTGCTTCCATCACGGTATCTATCGCTTCTTCATTACTTTGAATATTGGGTGCAAAACCGCCTTCATCACCTACGTTGGTACTAAATCCTTTTTTCTTCAATACGGATTTAAGGGTATGAAAAATTTCGACACCCCATCTTAATCCTTCACTAAAATCGGGTGCACCAACCGGCATGATCATAAATTCCTGGAAATCTATTTTATTATCGGCATGTGCACCTCCATTTAAAATATTCATCATCGGCATGGGTAATACCTTTGCATTTGTTCCTCCTATATAACGGAATAATGGAAGTGCTGCTTCATCTGCTGCAGCTTTTGCAACAGCCATACTTACTGCAAGTATTGCATTGGCGCCCAGCTTTCCTTTATTTGCAGTGCCATCCAATTGTATCATCATTTCATCTACACCAGTTTGGTCCGCCACATCATTACCCATTAGTGCAGGTGCAATAATTTCATTTACATTTTTTACTGCCTGTAATACGCCCCTGCCCACATATTTTTTCTTGTCGCCATCCCGCAACTCTACAGCCTCGTGGATACCAGTGCTTGCTCCACTTGGTACTGCTGCACGACCGAGTGCACCTTCATCGGTTATCACATCTACCTCAACAGTTGGGTTGCCTCTTGAATCTAAAATCTGTCTTGCAAAAATTTCGGAAATGTAACTCATGAGTTATTTAATATTTAAGATTGAAAATTTAATATTTGTTTTACCGTCGGTACACTTAAAGCGGACTGAAGGGTATTTTTTTAAACTAGCTGTAGAATTTCTATTAGGCTTTCGTTGCGACGCTCCGTTCAGGGTTCTGTAGTTCTATTCATCATCGTAACTCTGATTTCAAATTTCATTCAACTACAATTTACCCACCCCAAGTCATTTAAAAAATAGTGGTTCCTAAACTCGCCTCCCGAAAAATCGGGACAGGCTCTCCTGGGAGGGGATGGTCGAAATTCATATTTTCTAGGTGGCTCAAAATTTATTTTACTTCGTAAGCGATCTGAACACATCTTCCAAACTCCTGCTTTCACTTTGCAAAGAAACGATGTTGAGGTTATGCTGCAAAGAGAGTTCAAGTATTTGTTTACGCAATTGTTCTGGATTATCAGTTTCAAACAACCAATTGTTTGGTTCTGCTTCTTTAGCTGATTTTGCAAAAGAGAGATTTTGCAACATGTTTTTATCAGCAACTTCTTTAAAACTTACATTCACAATGTTAGAAGAAGATCGGTTTCGAAGATTACTCAGTTTATCATCTGCAACAATTTCTCCTTTGTTTATTATTATTACCCTATCACAAATTGCTTCTACCTCTTGTAAGATATGAGAGGAGAATAAAACAGTTTTATCTTTCCCTTGCTTCTTTATCACTTCTCTTATTTCAATTATCTGGTTGGGATCAAGTCCGCTTGTTGGTTCATCTAAAATCAAAACTTCAGGGTCATGTATTAATGCTGCAGCTAATCCCACTCTTTGTTTATACCCTTTTGAAAGCTGCCCGATTTTTTTCTTTGATTCAACTGTTAAACCTGTCAGTTCAATAACATTTTCGATTTTTGATTTTGCCCGCCCGGATGACCCGGTCGCACGGGGGTTTTTAATCCCATGCGTATCTGCAATGAACCCAAGATATTCCTTCACATACATATCATAATATAAAGCATTCAGTTCTGCGAGATAACCAATTTTCTTTTTGGTTTCCAGTGGATTTGCAGAAACATCTTTACCGCAAACAATCGCATTGCCGCCAGATTGCTCAAGATAACCGGTAATAATTTTCATGGTTGTTGATTTACCAGCACCATTCGGACCGAGAAAACCAACAATTTCTCCTTTCCCAACTTTAAAAGAAATATTGTTTACCGCTTTTTGTTCACCATAAATTTTGAGGAGATTTTTAACTTCAATAGACATGGATGCAAAGTAACAAATTTGAAGATGTGCTGATTGACAAATGTGGATATGTGTAAATGATTTAATGAAGGATTTAATAGGTAGTAATTTTTTAATAGAGCAATTAGTTATTTTTGAAAAATGACCTTATTAATTGCTGTCATTTTTATTCTGGGATACTTAGCTATTGCATTTGAACATCCTCTCCGCATCAACAAGGCTGCATCTGCATTGCTTACGGGTGTTATATGCTGGTCGGTGTATGCTTTATCCGGCAATGAAAAGGAACTAATCACAGAAAATCTTTCACATCATTTTTCTGAAATTGCCGGGATTCTTTTCTTTTTACTTGGTGCTATGGTGATTGTAGAACTAATAGATGCTCACGATGGATTTGAAATTATTACAGAAAAAATCAATAGCACAAGTAAGAAAAAATTAGTCTGGATAGTCGGTTTCATTACTTTCTTTTTATCTCCAGTACTGGATAATCTTACCACTACAATTGTAATGGTATCGCTGCTGCGAAAATTAATTCCTGATAATAAAGAGAGATTATTATATGCCGGATTGGTAGTAATATCAGCCAATGCTGGCGGGGCATGGAGCCCCATTGGTGATGTAACTACTACGATGCTCTGGATGGGAAAACAAGTAACTACTGTAAATATTATTCTGAAAACATTTGTTCCTTCATTAGTTTGTTTCCTGATGCCGGCATTTATAATCAGTATGCAAATGAAAGGCTCAGTACAAAAAATGGATTCAGTAAAAGAAAAATTATTTACAACTCCGTTTGAAAGAAAAACAGTTTTTATAATTGGGCTGGCCTGTTTATTATTTGTTCCTGTTTTTAAAACAATAACGCATCTCCCACCCTATATGGGAATTCTATTTGGACTAGGAATGATGTGGCTACTTACTGAAATGATTCATAGTGGGAAAGATGAACAGGAAAAAGGATTGCTTTCAGTAAATCATGCCATGCGCAGAATTGACACACCCAGCATTTTATTTTTTCTCGGTATTTTATTAGCGGTATCTGCATTACAATCAACTGGTATTCTTACGTCCCTTTCGATGTCTTTAGATAAATCGATTGGAAACATTAGTGTCATTACAATTATCATAGGTTTTCTTTCTGCAATTGTCGATAACGTTCCATTGGTTGCAGCAGCACAAGGCATGTATAGTCTTGATCAATATCCTACTGATCATTTCTTCTGGGGGTTTCTTGCTTACTGTTCCGGCACCGGTGGAAGCATTTTAATTATTGGTTCTGCAGCTGGGGTAGCGGCGATGGGTATGGAAAAAATTCAGTTTATCTGGTACCTGAAAAAAATTGCCTTGCTGGCTTTGATTGGTTACCTGGCGGGAGCTGCAGTTTTTTTATTACAAGATTATTTGATGCGTTATTAAAAAATTCTTTTTACAAATCGTCATACTCGTATAATTCATCAATATGCGTTCCGGCTTTCATATCAAATACCGGATTAATGATACCATCTTTTAATCCATATACCCAGCCATGCAAATCTGGACGTTGTTCTTTTTTCCATGCCCGCTGAATAATAGATGTCTTTGCTAGATTCATTACTTGTTCCTGTACATTCAAAACTGTGAGCCGGTCCCATTTTTTTTCTTCATCTGTTATATTGTCCAGTTCGCTACGGTGCAGACGGTAAACATCTTTTATATTCCGAAACCACATATTCAGCACCGGTTTGTAATCAATATTCGTTAATGCTGCTTTTATACCACCGCAACCGTAATGGCCGCAAACAATTACATGCTTTACTTTTAAATGATTTACAGCAAAATCCAAAACACTCAATACATTCACGTCGGTATTGATTACTAAGTTTGCAATATTCCGATGAACAAAAATTTCTCCAGGTTCTGTTCCGGTTATTTGATTTGCCGGAACACGGCTGTCGCTACATCCTATCCATAACAGTTCAGGAGTTTGCAATTGCGCAAGCCGGTCAAAGTAGGAAGGGTCTTGATCCAATTGCCCTTTGGCCCATGATTTATTTTCGGCCAGAAGAGTTTCGTATGGTTTCATATTCAGATGTTTAAAGTAAAAATAATACAACTATGAACAATTAACGCCGATCTTTGTTAATTGATTTTACAATTTGATTACAATCGGTAACTTGTTTTATAATATTCAACAATTAGATTTGCACTTGTGAAAAATAAATTGATTAAATTTCTTATTCTTCTACTCCTAGTGTCTGTTTCTGCAGAAACAGTTTCAGGCATTTGGGCAAAAAATGAGATTTCAATTGTTGTTAAAGACAATGAGGAAAAAAGCAAATCCAAAACAGGCGAGACTGAAAAAGAAGAATCAAAAGATAAAATTGATCAGCAAGTTTCTTTAGTAACTGAGTTTAATAATACCCGCTGTCTATTTGTTTTAAATCATATTTATTTTAAATATTCTTCTTACCTCTCTTTGCCAGAAATTCCCCCCGACCAGATTTAATATATTTCTACAATCATTTGCAAAGTAAGCCCTGTTAATCTCAACAGGCATTTAACTACTATTTATTCTTTCAAAATAATTTGTTTATGAACAAAAATATGTTCGCTAATATTAAAAGCGATCTTCCAGCAAGTATAGTCGTATTCTTTGTAGCGGTTCCCTTATGTCTTGGTATTGCATTAGCTTCAGGTGCCCCACTCTTTGCAGGCATTATTGCCGGTATAGTTGGTGGTATCATCGTAGGTATAGCTAGCGGTTCACCACTTGGTGTTAGCGGTCCTGCTGCCGGTTTAGCAGTAATAGTATTAACCTCCATCGCCACTCTCGGTTCATGGCCGGCTTTTTTATTAGCCGTTGTGTTGGCTGGAATAATTCAACTTGCCCTTGGGTTTGCAAAAGCTGGTTTTATTGCCTACTTTTTTCCTTCCTCAGTTATTAAAGGGATGCTCACCGGTATAGGTCTTCTCATTATCTTAAAACAAATTCCTCATGCCTTGGGCTGGGATAAAGACACAGAAGGCGATGAAGCTTTTTTACAGGCAGACGGTCAGAATACCTTTTCTGAAATTACAAAGGCTTTAGATTTTATAACTCCGGGAGCTTTATTGATAGCAGCAATTTCATTAGCAATACTGATACTATGGGATAAAGTATTAATCAAAAAACATAAAATATTTCAGCTAATACAAGGTCCGATTGTGGTAGTTATACTTGGTATAGTAATGAATTACCTGTTTAAATCCGGAACATTAAATTTCAGCCTGGCAGAAGATCAGGTGGTAAGGCTTCCTGTAGCTCATAATCTTTCAGAGTTTTTCAGCCAATTTACTTTTCCAGATTTTTCTGCCATAACAAATTTTGAGGTTTGGAAAATTGCAATTGTTCTGGCTATTGTTGCCAGCCTGGAAACGTTACTGTGTGTAGAAGCAACCGATAAAATGGATCCCGATAAAAGAGTTACGCCAACTAACCGTGAATTAAAGGCACAAGGTTTAGGCAATGTTGTCTCTGGAATGATTGGGGGCCTGCCAATAACACAGGTAATTGTAAGAAGCACTGCTAATATTTCTTTTGGCGGTAAAACAAAACTATCCGCCATACTTCATGGCGTGTTTTTATTGATCAGTGCTATTACCATTGCAAGCCTGATGAATATGATTCCACTGGCAAGTTTAGCTGCTATATTATTAATGGTAGGTTATAAATTGGCCAAACCTGCTCTGTTTAAACAGATGTACAAACTGGGTTGGGAACAGTTTATTCCTTTCGTGGCTACTGTTGTTGGCATATTGTTGACTGATTTACTAAAAGGAATTACCATGGGTATCCTCTTTGGTATTTTTTACACACTCCGACATAGTTATCGTAATTCTCATTACATGAAAGAAACGGTTACAACTGAAGAAGGATATGAAGTGCATCATCTTGTACTTGCCGAAGAAGTTTCTTTCTTTAATAAAGCAAGTGTAATTAAAGAATTGGAGGATATTCCTGCAAATTCAAAAGTAATTATTGATTGCACCAAATCAAAATCAATAGCTCATGATGTAGTAGAAATTATTACTAATTTCAGAACTAATGCAAAACGTAAAAATATCACTGTTGAAACTATCAACTTTATTGAACCGGCTTAAACAAATAATTATTTAACAAAAACATTAAAACAGAATAAAATGAGAGCACATACAAAAGAAACACAATCCAGTTTAACGCCAAGAATAGCACTTGAAATATTACAAGAAGGAAATGCACGATTTATTAAAAACTTAAAAGCTCAAAGGGATTTGCTTGGGCAGGTAAATGATACAAGGGAGGGACAATGGCCATTTGCTACAATACTCAGTTGTATTGACAGCCGCACCAGTGCGGAATTAATTTTTGACCAGGGACTGGGGGATGTTTTCAGCATTCGCATTGCCGGCAATATTGTTAATACAGATATTTTAGGAAGCATGGAGTTTGCCTGTAAAGTCGCAGGCTCTAAGCTCTTAGTAGTACTAGGGCATACTAAATGTGGTGCTGTAAAAGGAGCCTGCGACCATGTGGAAATGGGTAATCTTACAGAATTATTATCCAAACTCCAACCGGCTGTTTACTCCGAATCCGAAACAACTGCTATAGATAAGAGAAATTCAAAAAACGGAAAATTTGTTGAGAACGTAGCTTCATTAAATGTGAAGCGGAGTGTAAAAAATATTATTGAACGCAGTTTTATTCTGGAAGAAATGTTGGATAAAGGCGAAATAGGGATTGTTGGGGCCATGTATAATATTGATACCGGCAAGGTGGAATTTTATAAAGATGTGTCATACATAAAGGATGAAAAAAATCCTAAATTCAGTCTAGCGGAATTAAGACATTAATTTTTTAATCATGGGTTGGAGTTTATCTTCAACCCATCTTTATGTTATTATGGAAAAACATTCTTTCGATGAGGCACATGTTATTCATGAACTAAAACACTTTCTGCCTTCCCAAATGGCACTAAAGGATTTTATTCATCATAACTCACTGCATGCTTTTCAGCACATGAAATTTTATGACGCCATTTTTAAGGCATCTAAAATATTCGGGTTCCAGGTACATTTACAATTGCCCGAATACCGGGAAATGTATACTACCGGAAGAATAAGGGAAGATGTGCTGAACATGGTAATTGCCTATAAAAAGGGCAAATCAACCGTGGCTGAATGGAAAGACAAACTCATCAGCCAGGAATACAACACAATCAACCATCCCCGCATTGGTGAGTTAAGAAAATACTGGAAAGATGTGTATCACATGGACCTGGATAATAAAGTACATCCGCTCCTGTATCGTATTCTTTGTGCTTTTTTAGATCAGGGTATTGCCATTGATTGCTTCCCGGTGGTGAATAAACCTTTTATGGAGAGCATGAAAGAAATGGAACAAAACAGTTTTGTAAGTTTCTTTAAAACAAAAGCTGTTAAACAAAAATTCTTATCTGGTAATTATTCTATACGTGAACTTTTAAAAACTATTGTTGGTAAAGAGGAATATTATGAGCAATATTTATTTGACCAGCAATTTGCCCATCACGGATGGAGTGGTTTTGTAAGTGCTGTGGAAGATAATCCTCAAACATTACTCGACAGGAAACAGATTACTCTGAAAGAATTACTGGAGTTTGAATTATTGATGGAGTTGGATACATTATACCATGCCCTGGGAAATAAATGGCAGCCATTAACTAATCATGTTACTGTGCCACCGGTTAATTTGTTTGCTGATGTACCTAAAACAGAATTGGCCGAAGTAATTGAATTGTGGCAGGATGCTTTTGAATGGAGTTATTATGATTCGGTGCTGAAAGGAATTCTATTAGCCTCCCCAAACCCCTCCAAAGGAGGGGCTTTAGAATCTTTAAATGGAAAAATTTCTTCGAATTCAAACGACTCTGGGATCCACCCTTCGGGGGGTGGGGGGGCCAGCTTCCAAGCTATATTCTGTATTGATGAAAGAGAAGACTCCATACGCCGGCACATTGAAGCGGTTGATAAAAACGCTGAAACATTTGGTGCTCCGGGATTTTTTGGAGTAGAATTTTATTTTCAGCAGGAAGGTGGAAAATTTTATGATAAACTTTGCCCGGCACCGGTTACCCCAAAATACCTGATAAAAGAATCCGGTGCAAAATCAGTCAGGAAGGAAGAGCTCATTTATACCAAATATACACACGGCATTATATCGGGCTTTGTGTTGAGTATTGCTTTTGGGTTTTGGGCTTTTGTAAAAAAGATTCAATTATTATTTCGCCCAAAAATGAGCCCTGCCATTTCCAATGCATATGGGCATATGGACAAACACTCTGTTCTCACCATCGAAAATAAAAACACTTCTGATATTGAAAATGGTTTGCAGATTGGCTATACGTTGGATGAAATGGTAACAAGGGGAGAAAATTTCTTACGGGGCATCGGCATGGTCAAAAATTTTGCACCCATTATTTATTTTGTGGCTCATGGAAGCAGTAGTGCCAACAATCCGCATCATGGCGCCCATGATTGCGGGGCCTGCAGTGGACGACCGGGCGGCACCAATGCAAGAGTGCAATCTTATATTTTAAATCATAAAAAGGTAAGGGAGATATTAGCAACAAAAGGAATTGTAATTCCCAATACCACACAGTTCATCGGTAGTATGCATGATACCGCTGCAGATGTATGGAATTATTATGATGAAAAAATTCTGAGTCCTGAAAATGCAAAGCAACATCTGATTAACATACAGAATTTTGAAACTGCATTAAACCTGAATGCAAAAGAAAGAAGCCGCCGTTTTGCATCCATAAATACAAAACAGGAATTAGAACAAGTTCGTAAAGCAATTCACAGCCGTTCGGTTTCTTTGTTTGAACCTAGACCAGAGTTGGGACATGGCACCAACACCCTGGCCATCATCGGCCGCAGACAAACCACTAAAGGATTATTTTTAGATAGAAGAGCTTTCTTAAATAGCTATGATTATACTACTGACCCCGATGGTGCAATTTTAACGGCGGTTATGCGGCCCATCGGTTTGGTTTGCGGCGGTATTAATTTGGAATATTATTTCTCCAGGGTAGATAATATTAAAATGGGAGCAGGTACCAAGCTGCCGCATAATGTAATGGGATTGTTTGGTGTGGCTAATAGCAGCGATGGTGATTTGCGTCCTGGTTTACCCTGGCAGATGATTGAAGTACATGACCCGGTTCGTTTGCTGGTGATTGTAGAACATCAACCTGATATTGTTTTAAAAGCAATTAACTCCAGCCCGGAAGTATTTGAATGGTATAAAAATGAGTGGGTACATATTGTGGCTCTTCATCCGACAGAGAAACAGTTTTATTACTTTAAAAACGGGGTGTTTGAAAAATATGAACCCATTACAAATGCCAGTGAAATAAAAACTATTCATAACATGGAAGAGTTTATTGAAGGGGCGAAGGAGATGGAAACGAATCATATTGTACACGCTACAGAAGAAAATCTGCCTGTGTATTTACTGGATTAATATTATCAGAAAAATAGTTTACATGAATCAATTACTTATATTATTTATTGCTATTCCTTTTCTGGCTTTTTTAACAACACTGCTTTGGCAAAATAAAAGTGAAAGGGCTATTAATGGTATTGTACAGTTTGCCAAACTGTTTAATATACTGATTGCCGGTTTTTTTGTAACCTGGTGGATTGCAAACGGCCTTGAACCCATCAGCCATAAAATGGTAACCCTGTATCAAACGGAGCATTTTGTATTTGCCATTCATTTGTATTACGATGAAATAACGGCCGTGTTCAGTATTGTTGGTTCGGTATTATTTTATTTGGTTGCCACTTTCAGCAAGTATTATATGCACCGCGATGAAGGGTTTAAACGGTTTTTCAATACCATTCTTTTATTTGCAACGGCTTTTAATTTTATCATTTTAGCCGGCAACTTTGAAACACTCTTTATTGGTTGGGAAATAAAAGGCATTTGTTCATTTATATTAATTGCTTTTTACCGGAACAGGTATTTACCCGTTAAAAATGCTTTTAAGGCTGTTACCAATTACCGCATCAGCGATGTGGCATTGATGCTTGCCATGTGGATGATGCATCACCTTACAAATCAGAATATAAACTTTTCTCAACTGGGAGAAGCAAAAGAAATAGCAATAGCAGCAAATCAAACCGGCATGGCAATATTTATTGTTTGTATGTTGATTTTACCGGCTACCATTAAATCGGCACAAATGCCTTTCACAAGCTGGTTGCCAAGAGCCCTGGAAGGGCCCACAGCTTCTTCTGCTATTTTTTATGGTTCGGTAAGTGTGCATATTGGTGTTTTCCTGTTGTTACGTACACATCCGTTTTGGGAAGATATGCTTTGGGCAAAAATTGCCATCATCAGTATTGGTGCATTAACAGCCATTATCGCAACCTTAATTGCAAGGGTGCAGCCAACTGTTAAAACACAAATTGCCTATTCATCCGCTGCACAAATTGGATTGATGTTTATTGAAGTGGCAATGGGCTTTCACTGGCTGGTACTGGTTCATTTTGCCGGTAATGCTTTTTTAAGAACTTACCAGTTATTGGTATCGCCATCGGTGTTGAATTACCTGGTTCATCATCAATATTTCCACTACGTTTTACCAACGCAGAAAACAGTGTCAAAATTGAAAGCATCTTTTTACATGCTTAGTATTAAGGAATGGAATTTAGACAGTATTATGTTTACCTATTTGTGGAGCCCTTTTAAATGGCTTGGAAAACAATTTCAGTTTTTACAATCTAAAGCATTTATTGGCATACTGGCCATTGCCGGCCTTTCACTTACAATTATAGGTTTTACAAGCGGAAGTAGCATTTCGGCCTTAAGCGGAGTTTTGCCAATTGTTTTAATGGGTATTGCTTTGGCTGTTATTCTTTTTGCTTTTACTTACCGGCAGTCGGCTTTAAGGGCCTGGATATATTTGTTAACAGCCCATTTCTTTATTATAGCTGCAGTATTGTTTAATACAGATCATATTAACCTTATAGAAATTATATTTTATGCAAGTGGTGTGATACTGGCTTTTATCCTGGGGTATTATTGTTTACATAAAATTAAAGCTGTTGACAATGATATTTCACTCAATCGCTTTCATGGATATGTATATGAACAAAATGCAACAGGATTTTTATTTTTGGTAGCAGCCATGGGTATGCTGGGTTTTCCGTTAACGGCTGCCTTTATTGGTATTGATGTGTTGTTTACCTATGTGCACAGTAACCAGGTAGCATTGATAATACTGATGGCCTTGTGTTTCATTTTTGTTGAACTGTCGGCATTCCGGATTTTACTTCGCATATTTTACGGTCCGCATAAAAAATTAAATCACCCGGTAGCGTTCCGGTCTTCTTAATTTTTTATAATGAAAATTTTTACCATAGTCTTTTTGTTCCTTTTATCCTTTAACAGCTATGCGCAAAATACCAGGATAAAAGATAAAAATACCATTGGCTGGTTTAATAATTTTACTACCATTAAATTTTCTTCAAAATGGAGTGGCCACCTGGAATATCAGTGGCGAAGAGAAAATTTTGTAAAAGACTGGCAACAAAGTTTGTTCAGAACCGGGGTTAATTACCAGGTAAACAATAAGCTTACCCTGCGGTTAGGGTACGCCTGGGTTGAAACTTTCCCCTATGGAGATATTCCCTTACAGGCAGCCGGAAAAAGATTTCCGGAACACAGGGCTTTTCAGATGGCAACTATTACGGATAACATAAACAGGGTAGAAATGAGTCACAGGTTTATGCTGGAGCAAAGATGGATAGGCCGATATACTAATGTGGCATTAAGTAAACCCGATGACTTTTTATTTTTAAACCGGTTCCGGTATATGTACCGTATGCAATCGGCAATCGGCAAAAAGAAGATAGAAGATAAAACGCCCTATGCTGCCATCTATGATGAAATATTTATAGGCTTTGGAAAAAATGTAAATGAAAATGTATTTGACCAAAACCGGCTGGCCATCCTCTTAGGTTATCGCTTTAATAAAAAGTTCAGGGTAGAAGGTGGTTTTTTACAGCAAATTGTACAGTTGGGAAGGGAAGTAAATAACAGAAATGTTTTTCAGTATAATAACGGAATTATTTTAAACAGTTATTTCAATTTTGATTTAAGTAAAACTTCCTTCAAAAAGTAGTTTTTGTTAAGTCCGTGCAACTATTATTAAAAAATAGCCCTGCTGCATTGCACAAAATAGAATAGCAATGAAAAGAAGACACAAATGCATATTTGCAATTCTGTTATTGCATACAAGCAATATATGTTTTAGCCAGTATCCTTACTTAGGTAGCTGGAACTTTTTTAATGTAAAATTTAACATCAATGAGAAATGGAGTGTCTTTGGAGAGGCTCAGTTACGGTCACTACGGTTTTATAATCATTTTCATTACCATGAGTATAAAGGAGGTGTAAACTTTAAGGCTTATCCAAATATGACCTTCACGTTAGGTGCAGGGGATTACGATACGTACAAAGAAGGAGGCGATTTTGTTAAGCCAAAAAATAACGATGAGTTTAGATTATGGCCACAAATAACCTTAACGCAAGCAATTAAAAATTTTAAAATAGAACAGCGGTATCGGGCTGAATTCAGATTTACCAGCAATGGGTATAGAAATAGATTTAGATACAGATTGGGTGTTTCATATCCCTTTGGGAATAATGAAAAGGGTTATAAACCTTATCAGGTAAGTGTAAGTAACGAATTGTTTTTTACAGATAAAGAACCCTATTTTGAAAGAAACAGGGCATTAGTATCCTTTTGGTATAAAATATCGAAACATGCGTCTGTACAATTGGGTTATTTACACCAGTTCGATTATAGAATAAATGATGAAACAGGCCGTGATTTTTTGCAAATTGGATTATATGCCGAGCTATTCAGAAAAATCAATAATCAAAATATCAAAAAGTAATAACGATAAAATTATATAATATGAAATTGATAAGGGATGGCATGAAACTCACTTTATTTTGAAACAGCTATTGTGTTTCATTACTCATCATTAAATTAAAGGTCATAATAACCTTTTAGTAAGTTTATTTGGTACGCCTTTTTAAAAAAATATTTTATCATATAAATCATGCAATATGAAAAGAAAATTATGTCTGTGTTTAGTTGTTTTTATTGGTCTGCAATCGGCTCAGCAAATATTTGCACAAGCAAATAAAAAAGGAAGTTTTTCAATAAACTTTGGCCCTGAGATGGCCTTCCCTGAAACTGATTTTAGAAAAACACACAATATTGGGTATGGCGGCAGCTTTAAAGCAGAATATACTTTTGGCAAACATGGAAGTGTAACCGTTAACAGTGGGGTTTCAGTTTTTTCGGGAAGAACCTATTTTGAAACCATATCATCACCACCAACTGATTACAAAACCCTGATGGCGATTCCTGTAAAAGCAGGTGCCCGTTATTATTTTGGCAGGTTTTACTTTTTTGGGGAAACCGGCTTGGTCTTTTTAAACAAATATGCTAATACAACCAATACTGTTTTTAGCGCAGGCGTAGGTGATAAAATCAAGTTTGGTGATAACTTTCTTGATATTTCTTTAAGACAGGAGACCTGGCTTAATAGTTCCAAAAATTTTAATATGGCTGTTTTAAGATTAGCTTATGAAATTGTTTGGTGAAATGTAACAGTAACCTTACCCAAGATTCTCAAATTGAATTGAAAAAGAAAAATTGTTCCAAATGATTATTATAAAACTTTTAGTGGGAGATAAGGCACAGGGAGATGCTGTGGCAAATAGTATTCTGAGGAATCAATTTACATTGAATGTTTTTAGCAGCTCCTTTGATTCTTATCATTTAAATTCGCTAAACGCAACAGAGCATACAAAAGTTTATGTTATTCAGTTTGTAACAAAAAGTTTACTGTTTAATGAAATAGAAGAAAGTTTAAAGAAAGAATTTCCGCAAACTGATTTTTATATCTGTGCTACCCCCATTGTGCATATGGCTATTAATCTTCATAATAAAATTAAGGAAAGGGTAATTGGAATAAAAATGCTGGAAAAGGAATCAAATGATTAACATCATCAAAGGGTAGTAAAACAAACAATTAAGCCCTGGAACAATGGTTCGTTGCATTGACTTCTGTTCTGAGTTTATAATCATTACTTTTTTGCATCTTCCGTAAAGTGCTCATTCAATTTTACCGGATGTGATTTTTTACCAGCTACTTTCATTTGTATCACATCCACCAGGAATGCAAAAGCCATTGCAAAATAGATATATCCTTTTGGCACATGCACATCAAAACCTTCTATCAATAAGGTAAAACCAATCAATAGCAAAAAGCTCAACGCTAAAATTTTGAAGGCAGGATGTTTGTTTACAAAATTGCTGATAGGCGCTGCCGCTACCAGCATGATAATAACAGTAACAATTACTGCAGTGTACATTATCCAAATTTCTTTAACCAGGCCCACCGCAGTTATGATAGAGTCAATGGAAAAAACCAGATCTAATAGAATAATTTGTCCAAGTATATTGCCTAAAGTTGCTTTTCCGATCTTTTTTTCTTTGTCTTCAGGCTCGCCTTCCGTTTTGTGATACACTTCTTTTGAACTTTTATATATTAAAAACAGGCCTCCCAGAATCAGTATCAAATCTTTTCCACTTATACTGTTTTCAAATAATGTAAAAAGCTCATTATCTAATTTTATTATTACGGATATGCCTGCCAGCAATCCAAGACGCATCACCATCGCCAGTAAAATACCCCAGTTTCTTGCTTTTTTTTGCTGCTCAGGAGGCAGTTTACCAGCAAGTATAGAAATAAAAATTATATTGTCTATACCCAACACTACTTCTAAAGCAATCAGTGTAAGTAGCGAAATGATGATTTGATAATCCATTGAATAAATTTAGTTGTATTTTCATTAAAGCCAAAGCTGAACAGTTGCACACTGTAATGTATTTTCTTTTTTTATAATATTTGGTTCTTAGGTTTTCATCGTTCGCTAATTATTTCGGAAAAATCTTTTCCCTCACAATGTAATATATCCCCCATTGGAACTTAAAGCCAGGGAAACCCATATAACAGAACAGATAATAGCTTCTTTAAAAGAAACTTTCTTTGATTACTGATGAAATATTCCTAAGCCAATGGCAAGCATCAATAGTACAAAGACGTTAAATAGTATCCAAGGCCAAGTTCCACTCATAATTTTGTATAAAGATTACTTAAAAGTCAAACAGGTTGCCTAAGAAACCACCCTTTCTTTTGTTAGGGTTTTCATTATTATCATCGCGGCGGTTACGGTTAAAGAAGCCGCCCTCATCATCATCATCGTCGTCATCATCGTCATTTCGACGTTGCTTTCTTTTTTCATCATTCTGTTTCAGGTTTTGATTTGATTCTGCCGCTGTTGATTTTTCGATTATTTTATCGAGTTCGCCTTTGTCCAGCCAGACGCCGCGACATGTTGGGCAGTAGTCAATTTCTACGCCTTGTCTTTCAGTCATTACCAGTGTTTGTTCACAATTTGGGCATTTCATTTTTTTATTTTTTTATGATTAATAATAATTATTGACTTAACATACCAGCAGCCCATTGCAGGGCGTTTTCTGTTTTATAATATTTTGCTTTCAGCTCTTGGAATTTTTGCATAGCTTCCAGTGTTTTATTTTCTCTTGCATTAATAAGGAATAGGGAACTCTCCCCGGCCTGGAACCTGATCTCTTCCCCCCTTTGTAAAATCATGAAATTGTTATAAGCTTTTTCCTGCAATGCTATCTGCAATTTCAGTGTCACTAATTCATTATAGTAACTTTTTACTTTGTTTTCTACCTGCCATTGTTTCTGGCTTTGCTGTAATTGTGTTTCTGTTATTTTTAATTTTGCTTTCCGGTACTCACCTCTTCCTTGTGACAGGCGTAGGGGAATTCCAAATGAAAAACCATATTGAAAATTATTTTCAAACAAAGGACCGGTGGCTGTTTTCAACACATCATACCCCTTTCCTAACTGATTGTATCGAAAGTTTACCGTGGGTAACAACTCCTGGAATTTTAATTTCTTTTCTACACCTAATACATCAAGCTTATAATTATAAATGACCAGTTCCGGATGATTTTTCAGGGCTGCATCCACTAAACTGTTTAGTTCCGGTATAGAAGTAGCTGCAATGTTTGCCAGTTGTAAATCATCTCCGGGAATCACGCTGACAGGTAAATTGTATGGTTCTGCATTTGCTGTCCATAAATACACTGAAAGTTCCAAACCTGTATTCTGGAATTCCAACCATGCCTGGCTTTTCAACAATTCAAAATTCTGTAGTTGTGTCAGTGCTTCCGTGGTATCAATAGCAGGCCTGTCGCCAAGTTGAAAAGCCGTAATAACCAATGCCACTCTTTTTTCATTCACTTTTACTGCGTCTGTCAGTATTTTATAAACCTGGTATTGTTGCACCCAACTCCAGTATGTTTTCATTGCATCCAGCAGCAGGTTGTTCAGGGTATTTCTTTTTTCAATGGCAGATGCCTCTCTAAAAATCCTGGCAGTTTGCAGGGCTCCCCTTCTTTTATCCATTAATAAGTTCTTTGCTAATGGCACACTGATACCAAAATAACTGCTTTCCCCTTTTGTATCCATTGGATCAGTACGGCTACCTTTCAAATACTCCATACCTGCAGATACTTCCACTCCAAACCAGGTAGGTATAGAAAGTTCCGGCCGGTTGTAATAATAGTAATCGTTACCATCAAAGGTCTTTTGTGCTGATTCATTTTTTAATACAGGATCAAACATCCCTTTGGCAATGGTGACATCTGCTTTTGCTTTTTCAATAAAAATATCTGCCTGCTTTGCCACCGGGTGAAATTGTTTTACAATTTCCATTAGCTGTTTTGCAGATAATGTTTTTAAAGAATCCTGACCTTTTACAGAAATCGTTAATAATAATAATAATGGAAAGAGTATGCTATGTTTTAATTGGTTCATTTTTTCTCTTTTTGTTTCGCTTCCTCTTTTTTATAATAATCAGGTGGAAAGCCATTGATATTCCGCCATAGCTCGTACCATACGGGTACATCTTTTAATAAAGTGATGCCTTGTGCTCCGGCGCCCATTTTTAATTCTTTGGGCCAGGGTTTATCAGTAGCATCTTCTTTTACCAGCACCCTGAATTTTCCATTTACACTAAGATTGCTTTCCACAGCTACTATTTCACCACCAAAGGTGCCGGATGACGCCTTTGGCCAACCACTGAAAACAATCGCCGGAAAACCATCAAACAGGAAACGGACTTTTTGTTTTATTGCAATCAAAGGCAAATCCAGTGGCTGTACATACATTTCTACTGCATACTGAATTTTATCAGGAACAATCTCTGCAATCATGTCTCCTTCTTTTACAAACTCACCGATACCTGCTTTTTGTGCTTTTATAATTTGTCCGCTCTGCGATGCCAATATAAAATACATACCGTTGCGGATAGTATAACTGGCATATTGATTTTCCAATTTAGCAATATCTGCCTGCCCGCTGGCGATTTGAGTGAGTGATTGAAACTGTTCTCCCTGTGTTTTAGTAACTTTTTCTACATTTTCCTGTTGCATGGCACTCATTTCAATACGGGTAATAGTTAAATCCTGTTTGCTGTTTGCTAATTTATTTTCTGCACTTATTTTCTTTGCTTGTGCATTTTGAAATTGTTGGTTTCTTATTTCTAGTTGTGTTAAAGAAACAAGGCCGCTGTCATACATCGCTTTCTGCCGGTTGAATTGTTTAGTACCAATAGCGAAATCATTATTGGCCGCAGCGGCTTCTGCACTATCAGCCTGTACTTTCAATTGCAATTGATTTAGTTTATTCAGCAGCTGGTTTAGTTTTAACTGTAGCCCTGAATTAATAGCACCAATCTGCTGGTCGGCTACACCTACCTTGCTTTTATAATATTCTACGGATTGTTGTTTACCGGCCAATTGTTCCTGTGTACGCTGTAATAAATTGGGGTCGAGGTAATCCACTTTTACTTCCGTTAATTGAATTATGGTGTCGCCGGCTTTTACATAATCACCTTCTTTAATATGCCATTTCATCACCCGTCCACCGATAATGGTATTGACTTGTTGTGGCCGCTGGTCCAGATATAAAGTGGTAACCGTTCCCTTAGTCCTGATGTTTTGAGTCCACGGCAAAAACAGGAAGATTACAAATACCAGTATACAGATAAAGAACCAGAGTTTTACCTTGCTGTTTTTATTGTGCTTGTAAATGTGTGAGTATGATTTTATTTTATTGTTTTCCATGATTTATTTGAGCTATTTATTGTTTATTACTGTGTTAACATGTCCTTCTTCGATGATTAGAATTTTATCACATTGTTTTGCAAAATCATCATCATTGCTTACAACTATCATCGTAGAATTTTTTGTTTCCTTAAGTAATTGAATGATTTGATTTCGCTGGCCACTTTCAAAATTTTGCCAGGGTTCTTCTAAAAGCAACAGCCGTGGCTTACTGACCAGTGCTCTTACTAATAAAATTTTATGAATAACACTCCGGGGCATTCTTTTACCAGTTGGGTCCAGCATGGTATCATACCCGTTTTTCAGGGTAGCAACAAAATCATTCAGACCCACTTTTACAGATATGTTCATAACAGTTTCCAGCGAAATACTTTTATCGCCTAAAGCAATATTTTCCCATACAGTGCCATTAAAAATATCCTGCTGGTTCATTAACACTCCCATTTGCGAACGAACACTATTCAAATTATAGTTTCCTAATGGTACGCCATCTAATAAAAATGCACCCTTAAAATCAGGATATGCACCCACCAATACTTTCAGCAGCGTTGACTTACCTGAACTGTCTTTCCCTTTAATACAAACTTTATCTCCGGCATTTATCGCAAATGAAATATTTTGTAATACATTATTCTCATTATTATAACTGAAGCTCAGGTTTTGCATTTCTACTTTTAAGCCATTGCCGGTATCAGCCAGATGAATGGAACCGTTTTCTTCCACGGGATTATCGGTCAGGTTAGATAGTTTTTCAACAGAAGTAAGGGTATCATACACACTGCCAAGATTCATAATCAGCTTTTCAACAGAAGTAAGCACCAACAGAATAATAATTTCTGCTGCTATAAACTGACCGATGTTCAATTGCTGATTTACCAAAAGAATGGTACCCACTATCAACATCGCAGCAGTAATAACGGTTTTAAATATTACCAGTAGATTGTACTGAAACAATAGTATTTTGAAATGTCTGTTCCGGGCATTCAGATACCCGGTGACTTGTTCATCAGTTTTTTGCAGATGCAGGTCATTGCCTTTAGTGAGCTTGATGGATTTAATGACTCTTGCTGTTTCTTCCAGCCAGCCAGCTACCTTGTATTTATAACTACTTTCTTCTATACTTGTTTGCAGCCCGCGGTTGCCGGTGTATCGCAATATCATCCAAAGTAAAATAATTAGAATAACCCCAAAAAGAATAAATGCCGGATGATAAAAGGATAATAAAATCAATCCAAATAATATCTGGATACTGGCCGTTGGGATATCCAATAAAATTTTAGATAGACTTTTCTGTAGTACAGGTATATCAAAGAAACGGTTAACTAGTTCTGGTAAATAGACTTTATCTGTTTTTTTAAGGTCTAATAATGGGATGTGTTCAGCAAATGCAAAGGCGTAACGTACAAATATTTTTTGTTGAATTTTTTCAATAATCTTCATCTGGTTTACCTGCATAATACCGGCAACCAATACTCCCGTTACTACTAATATAATAAGTACTATTAGCGATGCTCTCATAGAAGCACCAAGAACAAAACCAATAATGGCTTGCACACCCAGGGGCAGCGATAGTTGTATTAACCCATTTAAAATCGCATAGTAATAAACAGCAGAAATTTCTTTTCGCTCCAGTTTTACCAGGTTCAATATCCTGGCAACCGGGCTTGCGGTAGTCGACATGAATCAGTTTTTATTAATCGGTTATAGAATAATCTAGGCTATGCAAAAGCATAACTAAAATCAAATCACAAAAAAGCGACTAACAAAAATTAGGAGGGGGAGTTAACTTCTCTAAACAGGGATAGGGATAAATTTTTTCAGCAAGGTGAAAAGAGACACTGGCTTTAGTCGATACTGCTTTAACAAAAAGTGAAAGTGAAGAATAATCTTTCTTTTCCTTTTTTTCATTAGCATCAGTTTTTTCGCCGCTTTTCTCTTCATCTATATTAAATACAAGCACATTATTCTGCTTAGTAAGTGTATGTATGGCAGAAACTACCTGTAACAGAGTAAAGATAAACAATATAAAAAAGGCAATCTTTTTCATTAGAAGTGCAAAAGTAATTTCTATTATCGACAATATGTGGATCTGATTGTCAAAAAATTGTAACTAAAATTGTTTAACAAAAGAAATTTTTGCGTAGTAATTTGTTAAACAATCAATCTTCCACCTCTGCCGAACTTTCCGGCAGATGATCATATGCCCCTTTCAATGCATACCAGCCAAAAATCATCAGGCCAATTGCAATAGGAGTAAAAATGGTTATAATAATAATCCAGATAACAGGATTATTTATGTCTTTAGTCCCTTTTAGATCAATATATTTTATGGCACCGCTTACTAAGAGAAAAATTACTGCGGGTGCAAGGAGCAACCAAATGATGCCGAGATATTTTTTTATATTATTCATAAGTATTTTTTAATCTGTAACGTCTTTATCAATTTTATTTGTAAGATAAATTGTTCCAATTACCAAACACAATGCTGCAACAACAATAGGGTACCATAAGCCAACCAAAGGATCGCCGGGAAAAGTAGTAGTAAGTAATAATCCAATGAATGGAACCAACCCACCAAATACACCATTGCCAATATGATAAGGCAGGCTCATAGATGTGTACCGGATTTTTGTTGGAAACATTTCTACTAAGAAAGCGGCAATGGGTCCATAAGTCATTGTTACAAATAATATCATTAACCAAACCAGGAAAATAAATTTGAAGTAATACTCGGTATTCAATTTTTTATCGATAAATTTTGGATTCTTATCTCTGTTTTTTACATGCTCCTTTGCCCCCGCAATTTGAAAAATTGTATCTGTGGATGTTTTAGTAAAATTTGTACCGTAATAATTTTTGTACCGAATTGTAATATCAATCAATGAAGAACCATCCGTATTAATTCTATTTACAGTATCCGATTTCATTACAATTAAATCCTGTTTCATCCATTCTTTCGCATCGCTATCTTTTAGGAAAGTTGAAAATATGGGACGATACAATACAACTCCCAGCAGCATTCCAGCCATCATTATCCATTTTCTTCCAATCCTATCACTCAACCATCCCCAAAAAACAAAGAACGGTGTGGCAAATGCAATTGCCCATAAAAGAATCGTTCTGCTTTGTTCAAATTCAATATTGCATTTTGTTTCTAAAAAATTCTGTGCATAAAACTGACCGGTGTACCAGATTACTCCTTGCCCCATCACCGCACCAAATAAAGCAAGCAACACCATTTTAAAATTCCCTTTATGACGAAAGCTTTCTTTCAAAGGATTCACCGATGTCTTTCCTTCAGCTTTCAGCTTAGTAAACATGGGAGATTCTTTCATCTTCAAACGTATATAAATAGAAATGATGACCAGAACAATAGAAATCCAGAACGGATAACGCCAGCCACCCCATTCTGCATTGAATGAAGAGTCACTAATATTTAATTTTACAAGCATGATAATGCCAAGCGCAATGAATAATCCGAGTGTGGCTGTTGTTTGTATCCACGAAGTATAAAAACCTCTTTTACCTGCCGGAGCATGTTCTGCAACATAAGTAGCAGCGCCGCCATACTCACCGCCCAATGCAAGGCCTTGTATCAATCTTAGTAATAAAACTAGAATAGGTGCAGCAATACCGATGGATTTATAGCCGGGTACTAAACCAATTAAAAAAGTAGAGCCCCCCATTAAAACCAATGTAAGCAGGAAAGTATATTTTCTTCCGATTAAATCTCCCAATCGCCCAAATACTAATGCGCCGAATGGACGGACAATAAAACCGGCGGCAAAAATTGCCAATGTGGAAAGTAGTGCAGCGGTTGGGTTTCCTTCCGGAAAAAATTGTGTGCTGATTGTTTTGGCAAGCATGCCGAAAATGTAAAAATCGTACCATTCAATCATGGTACCTACAGAAGAAGCGGCAATCACACTTCTTATTGTCGTTGGTTTCATGAGTTCAAGATAGTTATTTGTTGATTGCACAAAAAAAATTTACCGGAATCGTTCCCAAAAAAATCGAAGTTGCAAAACAGTTCTGTAAATTTATCGTCTGATAAATACACCAATCAATCTTAAAACATGCCATATCCATTTCAGATAAATTCAATCGAACAGTATGAGATGTCTCATCGGGTAAGTGTCAATCAACCCGAAGAGTTCTGGGCATCTATTGCAAAACATTTTTATTGGAGAAAAACAGCTGATAAAGTTTTGGAGTGGAACTTTACTGAACCCAATGTAAAATGGTTTGCAGGAGCCAAATTGAATATTACAGAAAATTGTATAGACCGTCATTTAGAAAGATTGGGTGATAAACCAGCTATCGTATGGGAGCCCAACAATCCTGAAGAAAGAGTAAGAGTAGTTACCTATAACCGACTTCATAAAAGAGTTTGCCAGGTGGCACAAATGTTAAAGAACAATGGTGTAAAAAAAGGAGATCGGGTTTGTATATATATGGGTATGGTACCTGAGCTGGTATATGCAATATTAGGTTGTGCAAGGATCGGTGCAATTCACAGTGTAATATTTGGCGGTTTCTCTGCACAAAGTATTGCTGACAGGTTGGATGATGCACAAGCAGAATATATCATTACATGTGATGGTGCTTATCGTGGTGGAAAAGATATTCCTTTAAAGAGTGTTATTGATGATGCATTGATCGGGAATAAAAAAGTAAAGAAGGTTATTGTTTATACAAGAACCCGGACTCCGGTTTCCATGATCAAGGGCAGAGATCTTTGGTGGGAAGATGAAATGGAGATTGCCGAAGACCAGGTGGAAAAAAACGGAGTGGTTTCTTTTCCTGCTGAAGAAATGGATGCAGAAGATCCTTTATTCATATTATATACATCGGGCAGTACCGGCAAACCAAAAGGAGTTGTTCATTCCAGCGCAGGTTATATGGTGTGGACTACTTATACATTTGTAAACGTTTTTCAATATCAACCCGGTCAACTGTTTTTTTGTACAGCCGATGTGGGTTGGATTACAGGTCATAGTTATATTATTTATGGTCCTTTGTGCGCAGGCGGCACATCATTAATGTTTGAAGGCATACCCACGTTTCCGGATGCAGGAAGATTTTGGGATATAATAGATAAGCATAAAGTAAATATTCTTTACACAGCGCCAACAGCCATTCGAAGTTTGATGAGTTTCGGTTTAGAACCATTAAAAGGAAAAGATTTATCGTCATTAAAAATTTTGGGAACTGTAGGTGAACCCATAAATGAAGAGGCATGGCATTGGTATGATGAAAATATTGGCAAAAAGAAATGTCCGATCGTTGATACCTGGTGGCAAACAGAAACAGGTGGAATTTTAATTTCAAATCTTGCAGGTATTACACCCGCAAAACCAGGTTGGGCTACATTACCAATGCCGGGTGTTCAGCCAATCCTTGTTGATGAAAATGGAAATGAAGTAATTGAGAAAGATGAAAATGGTTTGTTGAAGGGAAATCTTTGCATCAAAACACCCTGGCCATCAATAATAAGAACTACGTATGGCGATCATGAACGATGCAGAACAAATTATTTTGCCACATACAAAAATTTATACTTCACCGGTGATGGTGCTTTAAAAGATGATAACGGGTTTTACAGAATCACTGGCCGTGTGGATGACGTACTGAATGTAAGTGGTCATCGAATTGGTACAGCCGAAGTGGAAAATGCAATCAATATGCATTCAGGTGTAATTGAAAGTGCTGTAGTAGGATACCCACATGAAATAAAAGGTCAGGGAATTTATGCTTTTGTAATAGATAATAAAATGCATGGAGACGAAGAGCTAACCCGCAGAGATATATTACAAACCGTAACCAGAATAATCGGAGCAATTGCAAAACCGGATAAAATTCAGTTTGTAAAAGGACTGCCAAAAACAAGAAGTGGGAAAATTATGCGCCGGCTTTTAAGAAAGATTGCAGAAGGTGAAACAGAAAATCTTGGCGATACTTCTACATTGCTTGATCCGGGAGTGGTGGATGAAATAAAAAATGGAAGATTATAATTCATCCAAATTATTTTAATATGAAGATTGGGGTACACTAAACTCTAATTTGGAAACAGCTTGGTACTTGATAAAAAAATAAAGCAGCCGGGTATGCTGCTTTAAAATGGTTTTCCCTGCAAGAAATTTATTGGGTGCAAAACTCAATCTTTTTTTTTATTTATCAGAAACAGTAAGTAAATAAATATCCACATGCAATCCTCCTATTTACTGCCGAAGAATTACTTTAGCGGCTATTCTGCAATCTGATGAGAGTTAACAATACAAAAAAACAGAAATGGAGTTCATACCTGCGGCTTGCCCTGTGGGTTTTATTAATTCAGTTTATACTTATGAATGTCAGCGCATTTTTATATGCTGGCAAACTAACTAAGTTTTCAAGTGCTGCCTTCGTAAAAAAGCAAACAGTTCCCAAAAATATTTTTTCAAAAACATGGCGATTATTTACCGGTAAAAGTTTTAGTAAAGCAATCGTAAATGCAAAACCCGTATATAACTACGAAACAGTTTTGCTCAAAACAAAAGACAATCTGTCTCTTGAAGCCTGGTATATAAAGACAGATTCTGTATCTAAAGGAACCCTTGTTTTGTTTCATGGATTAAACAATAGTAAAAGCGGCATCTTAAACGAGGCAAATGAATTTCGCTTTATGGGCTATGATGTAATGCTGGTTGATTTTCGTGCACATGGAAATAGTGAAGGCAATATCACCACTATCGGATGGAAAGAAAGCGAGGATGTAAAATTGGCGTATGACTGGCTGGTGCAAAAA